>DAORHX010000306.1:0-4910 GCA_035438245.1 Rubrivivax sp. | reverse complement strand
CACGTCGCCGGCCAGGATGGCGGGCAGCGAGGCCGGCGAGACGACCAGCCGCTCGAAGGTGCGCGCCTGGCGCTCCCAGGGCGTGACCAGCGGCCCCACCGCCGAGGCGGTGAAGAACAGCGCCATCGCCGCAATGCCCGGCGCCATCAACGCGGCCGGCGCGTCGTGGCCGGCGGCGAAGGCGAGGTAGAAGAAGGCCGGGAAGACGATGCCGAAGGTGACCACCGGCCCCTTCAGGTAGTAGACGCGCGCATTCTTCTTCGCGATCGCCCAGGCGCAGCCGAGCTGGCGGCGCCACTCGGCCCAGGGGCTCTCAGGCTTCGTCATGGGTGCGGCCCTCGCCGGTGATGGAGACGAACACCTCCTCGAGCGTCGGCGCCTGGGTGGCGATCGCTTCGATGCGCAAGCCAAGCTCCTGGCAGCGCACCGCGATCGCCTGCGCCAGCGGGCCGGGCTCGGGGCTGAAGACGCGCCAGCCGTCGACCAGGCGCTGCACTTCCAGATCGCTGCGCGGCAGCACGCGAGCCGGTTCCGGCACCTCGCCCGTAAAGCTCACGGCCACCGAGCGCCGCGCCGCCACGCGCCCCCGCAGCGCCGCCGGCGTGTCGATCGCAGCCAGGTGCCCGCGGTCGATGATGGCCACACGATGGCACAACTGGTCGGCCTCGTCCATGTTGTGCGTGGTCAGGAAGACCGTCATGCCGCGTTCGCGGTTCAGGCGCGCGATCTCCTCGCGGATCAGCCGCGTGCTGGCCACGTCCAGCCCCGAGGTCGGCTCGTCGAGGAAGAGGATGCGCGGCTCGCTGACCAACGCCATGCACAGCATCAGCCGCTGGCGCAGGCCCTTGGAGAGCTGGCGGCCCTTCTGCCCGGCGCGCGATGACAGGTCGAAGGTCGCCAGCAGTTCGTCGCAACGACGCTCGCGCTCGGCACGCCCGACACCATGGAGCTCGGCCATCAGCAGCACGTTCTGCCGCACCGACAGGTCGGCGTAGACGTTGGCCTCCTCGGGCACGACGCCGATGTGCCGGCGTGCGGCGCTGGAGTGCTCGGCCACGTCGATGCCGGCCACGCGCGCGCGGCCCTCGGTGGCCGGCAGGAAACCGGTCAGCATGCGTGCCGTCGTGCTCTTGCCGGCGCCGTTGGGTCCGAGGAAACCGAACACCTCGCCCGCAGCGACCTCGAAGCTCACCTGGTCGACGGCCAGGCGCTCGCCGAAGCGGCGGGTGAGCCCTTCCGCCGCGAGGGCGGGGACAGCAGTCGCAGGCACGGATCCGGTCATTCGCGCTCCAGTTCCAGGTAGACGCGGCTGGCGTTGCCGGGCATGAGCTCGGCGGCGTTGGCCAGGCGCAGGAAGGGGTGCGCGTCGAAGGACTTGACGGCCGTGCTCATGTCCACGCCGTCGTCGACGGCCTTCTTCATGTGCGCGCGCAGGGCCTGCAGATAGTCGCGAGTCTCGGCCTTTGCCGTCGCCAGGTCGGTGACCCGACCATGGCCGGGCACGATGCGCGCCGGCGCCAGCCGTTCGATCTCCGCAAAGCTGGCCAGCCAGGGCTTGGTCTGGCTGACCGGGATCACGCCCAGCATGCGGTCGACATAGACCACGTCGCCGCTGAACAGCAGGCGCTGGCGCGGCAGCCAGACCATCAGGTCGCCCGGCGTGTGCGCGCCGCCGCGGTGCTTGATCTCCAGCACCACGCCGCCCAGTTCCAGCCGCTCGTCGCTGCCCTTCAGCCAGCGCGTGGGCATGACGGGCTGCGTGCCCTCGGCCTTGGCACCCAGGGCCGCGCGCAGCGCCTCGACATGGTCGTTGCCGCGGTTCTTCATGTCGGCCTCGCCGGCCGCATGGGCAATGAGCTCGGCACCCTGCGCCGCGAAATAGCCGTTGCCCAGCCAGCGGTGGTCCTGCCCGCCGGTGTTGATGACCCAGCGCACGGGCTGCGTCGTCACGCGCTTGATCGCTTCGTGAATCCGGCGCGCGCCCTGCCAGGTGGCGCCGCTGTCGATCAGCGCCGCACCGGCGGGCGTGACGATCAGGCCCAGGTTGGCATTCAGGCCTTCGTTGGCCGCGGTGCGGCCGCCGGTCTCGCCGATGAAGGCATAGACATCGGGCGCCACCGGCTCGAAGCGCACGTCCACCGCCTGTGCGGCGGCGCCCAGCGACAACAGCGAAGCGGCCATCAGCCGCAGGATCGTTCGAGCGCCCTTCATCGCTGCGGCAGCTTGAGCGTGGCGCCCGCGCCAACGGCGTAGGCATCGACATGACCCGACACGCGCAGGCCGGCGTCGGCATAGTGCAGGTGGAAGCGCTCGCCGGGATGCGACACCACGCCCTCCAGCGCGGCACCGCTGTAGATGCCCACCAGCAGGCCGCTGGCGCCGGGATCGTGGAACACGCGCAGGCCCGAAGCCGCATTGGCATGGCCACCGCCATGACCGCCACCCTGGGCGTCCGCCGGCTTCTCGCCGGTGACCACATGCCAGCGCAGGCGCGGGAAGCGCCCTTCGACGAGGAAGGCGAAGGGCTGCGCGACATCGACGCCGCGCGCACGCGCCTGCTCGACGATGAAGGCCTCCAGGCCTGCCTGGTCGAGCTCGCGCGGCACCGGCACCGCCGTCCAGCCGGCCACCTGGGCACCGGCATACAGCACCGCCTCTTCGCCCGCAGCCGGTGCGCGCACCTGGCCCCGGGCATCGCTGCCCGGCGACACCAGCATCCGGCCATCGACGACCAGGATCTCGCCCTTCAGGCCGGCGGTGGCACCCACGCCCCAGGTGCCCGGCGCCAGGCGCAGATCGGCCAGCTTGACCCTGCCCTGCGTATCACCGCTGTGGCTCATCTGCTTGAAGTTGCCGTGGTGTGTGAAGCCGGCGGGCGGCGCCGACGGCGTGGCGCAGGCGGCCAGGCCCAGCACGGCCGCGGCGGCAAAGGAATGGAAACAAAGACGCAGCATGTTCATGGCCTCAAATCTTCGGCAGCCGCAGCACCATGCCCGGCGCCAGCGTCAGGTTGTCGATGTGGCCGGCGGCCTTGCCGTCGCGCGTGACCATGTGGATGTGCAGCGCGTTGCGGATGCCGCTGTTGGCGGGAATCGCCGGCACGTAGGCGCTGGTGAAGACGCCGCCATGCTGCTCGGAAAAGAAGCCGACGATCTCCATCGGCTCGTTGCGGGCCACGTAGTTGGCCTTGCTCTTGACGAACAGCGCGGTGTCGATCGGCTTGCCCCCGGTGAGGTCGACGTTGATGTGCCACTTCACCTCGGCCGGCGCGCCGGCCAGCTGGAACGGGAAGGGCTTGGACGCATCGATGCCCGCCGCTGCCGCGCGCGCCTTGACGAAGCTTTGCAGATCCAGGTAGCTCTTGATCTCGGCCGGCACCGGCTGCTCGGTCCACGCCGACACGCGCGCCCACACCGCGAAGGTGGCGTGGTGGCCGGTGCCGTTGTCCATCGTGTACGCATCGCCCGGGCCGCGCACCTTCGTCACGAAAGGCTTGCCGCGCAGCACGGTGATCTCCCCGTCGAGCCCCGCGACGGCGCCCACGCCGTGCAGGTCACCGGCACCCGACATGGCCCCCACGGGCACCACCTTCTCGGCCTTGCCGGTATCGAAGATGGTCTTCTGCGAGCCGTGGTACTCCACCAGGCCGGCCTTGGTCGGCGTGATGGTCGGCGGCGTGCCCGGGGTGGCACACGCGGCAAGCGTGGCGGCAACACAGGCTGCGGCTGGGGTCCTGAACATCGTCATCGTCTGTCTCCTTCGTCGATGGGTGTCAAAGTAGCCAACATGAGTCAGCGGCGCTCGGTACTCGGCGGCAGCGTCAGCGTGGCGCGCAGGCCACCCTGCGGCCGATTGGCCAGGGTCACGTCGCCACCGTGGCTGCGGGCGACTTGGCGCACGATGGCCAGCCCGAGCCCGGAACCGCCGGTCTCGCGGCTGCGCGAGGCCTCCAGTCGATGGAACGGCTCGAAGACCCGCTCCAGCTCGGACGGTGGGATGCCGGGGCCGACATCGTCGACAGTGATCACCACGCTTCCGTCCGGCGAGGCCCGGACCTCGACCTCGGCGCGCCGGCCGTATTTCAGGGCGTTGTCGATCAGGTTGGACAGCGCGCGCTCCAGCCCCTGGGGCTGGCCCACGCAGCGCAAGGCCTCCGGCGCCTTCAGTGACACGGTGCCGAGCGGGCTGAAATCTTCGACCACGCGTTCGGCCAAGGCCACCAGGTCGACGGGTTGTCGCGCCTCGTCGGCCAGCCGGCCGCGCAGCAGGTCGAGCGCACCGTCCAACAGTTGCTGCATGTCGCGCAGATCGCCGTCGAAACGCTCGCGCAACGCGGCGTCGGGCAGCAGCTCGGCACGCAGCCGCATGCGCGTCACCGGCGTCTTCAGGTCGTGCGAGACGGCGGCCAGGAAACGCTCGCGCTCCTCGATGCCGTCGCGGATGCGGCGCTGCATGGTGTTGAAGGCCTGCGCAGCCTCCACCGCCTCGCTGGGGCCTTGCTCACGCAGCGGCGGGCGGTTCAGGTCCTCCGCCAGACGGCGCGCGGCTTCGGCCAGCTCGCTCAACGGCCGCACCGTGCTGCGCGCGGCCCACAGACCCAGGCCGAGGACCACCAGCACCATCAGCGCCAGGTTCAATGCCATGTGCCAGGGCCAGGCAAAGATCTCCGGCGGCGCACCGCCACGGATGTGCAGCCAGTCGGCACCCGACAGGCGCAGATAGACATCGAAGGTGAAGGCGCCGAACTGCGGCAGCTCGGCGAAGCGCGTCTCGACATCGGCACCGACCGCCCCGCGCAGCCGGCCGCCGAAGTCGGCCAGGAAGGTCGGCGCCTCGGCCGCCAGCGGCGGCGCCTGCTGCACGATGGCCAGCGTCTGCCGCGGCACCGTCAGCAACGCGGCCAGCGACGC
>DAORHX010000305.1:0-4934 GCA_035438245.1 Rubrivivax sp. | reverse complement strand
CCCTGAAGCGTTGGCTGCGGGCGCCGCTCGGCGCGTCGTGCGCCATCGGCGCCACGCTCGCGGCGCTGCGTCAGGTGCCGCGCCACCGCATCGACCACAGCCTGTCGGTCGCGGCCACCGCCGGTGCGACGCTGCTTGCGCTCGAACTCGGCTTCGGCGCGGTGATGCTCGCCGCGGCGGCGGCCTATGCCGCGGTGGCGCTCGCTGGCAGCCGGCTCGGCATGTCGGCGTAGAAGTCGATGCGGCCGCCTCGGCGCCACGCCGTCAGCGGCGACCGCGCGCGCCCGCTTTCCACGCGCGCAGGCCCTGCTGCCACTCGCGCAGCCGCTCGTCCGACGGCTTGGCATCCGGGCCGGAGGTGGTGGCGATCAGCTGGTCGAGCAGGATCTGCTGGTCCGCGCTCATGCGTTGCGGAAAGACCGGCGTGATGGTGACCACCTGGTCGCCGCGCGGACCGCGGCGTGCGACGGGAAAGCCCTGACCGCTGAGCCGGTAGCTGAGTTGCTCGCGCTGCAGTTGGATCGTCTGCGGTCCGCCGAGGGTGGGCACCTCGACCGGCCAGTTCGCGATCCAGGCGAAGCCGTCCACCGGCATGTCGCAGCGCACCGTGCCGTCCTGGTCGAGTTCGAGCAGCTCATGCGCCGCCACGTCGATGCGGATGCTCAGGTCGGCGGGCGGCGAGCCGGGACTGCCGCGACCGCCGTCCACGCCGAGCAGGTCGCCATCGCGCACGCCATGCGGGAAGCGCACTGTGACCTTGTAGGGCTGGCTCGAGGTTCCGCTGCCGGCACAGGCCGTGCAAGGCTGCCTGGCGATGCCGCCGCCATGGCAGGCATCGCACTCGGTCTGCGTGCCGATCCAACCGAACCAAGGGCGCTGCCGAATCGCGCCCGAACCGCGGCATTTGGGGCAATGCCCGCCCAGCACGCGATAGCCCGCCGCCGCGCAGGCCGCGCAAGGCTGCGTGAACTTGCCGCGCAACTCCTTGGTGCAGCCGAAGGCAGCCTCCGCGAGCGTCAGCCGGACTCTGCGGTGGATCGTTCGGGCCGCCGCTTCGCTGTCGGCGGGCTGGCTCGGGCGCGCCTGCCCGGCGTCGCCGGCAGGAGGGTCGTTGCGCTCGCTGCCGCCGCGGCGTCGAGGTCCCTTCGATCGCGCCGGCTTGGCTCCGGCCGTGCCGGCCGCGGGTTCGGAGGCGCGGAAGCCGGCCTGGCGAATCGCCTCGACCGCGCGATTGATGCGCTGCATCTTGGCGTGGGCGGCGGCGCTGTCGTTGCGGTCGGGATGCCACTGCGAGACCAATCGGCGCCATGCCGCCTTGAACTCGAGTTCCGTCGCGTCGGGAGTCAAGCCCAGCTCGGCGAAGGCGTCGTCGATGTCCTGTTCCACGGTCTCGTCCGGTTCATGCGCGGCGCTGCAGCAGGCTCGCGATCGACCTGCGGCCATGCTGCGCTGCAGCAAGCTCGAAGTTTAGCCGGTGGCTGGGCTGCGCCGGCGCACCGAGGGCGGCGCGGTGGTGGCGCGGGCGAGTCGTCAGCGATCGAGCTTGGCGATCACTCGATCAACTCGTCGGCGCGCAGCAGCAGCGTCCGCGGCAGCGTCAGGCCCAGCGCCTGCGCGGTCTTCAGGTTGATCACCAGCCGGAACTTCGTCGGCTGCTCGAACGGCAGATCGCCGGGCTTGGCGCCCTTCAGGATCTTGTCGACGTAGGCCGCGGCCTGGCGCACCTGGAACACCAGATCCGGCGCGTACAACAGCAGCCCGCCGGCCTCGAAGTTCCTGCGCGTGGTGTGCATCGTCGGCAGCCGGTGCGTGCGCTCGAGCGCGGCCAGCCTTTCGGGTTCGGCGCTGAACATCGGATCGCCCAGGACGATCAGCGCGTCGGCACGGCTCTGCGCGATCGCCGCGAACGCGCTCGCGAAGTCCTCGGGGCGCCGCGCACGTGCCCCGGGTTGCCGGGTGCTCGTAGCGGCCTTCGGCGAAGCGGGCGACCAGCCGGAAATTGCGGCCTTCGATCCAGCCCAGTTCGCGCAGGCCGTCGAGCAGCGCGTCGACCGCCGCCTGGCTCGCGCTGCGCGTGCCGCTGCCGACGAAGCCGATCAGCGGCAGCTTGGGTTGCGCGCCGGCGGGGGACGGCTGGGTCAACCAGAGCGACACGCACCCGAGCGGCAGCACCAGCAGCGCGGCCCGGCGCTGCCGTGCGCGGCGATCCGCAGCGCGCATGAGGGAAGCCGTGCTCAGAAATCGAGCCGCGGCCTTGCGATCGGCCGCAGCGTCTCGTAGGCGCGCGCCGCGCGCAGCACCAGCGCGTCGCCGAACATCGGGCCGACGATCTGCAGCCCGATCGGCAGGCCGGCCTGCGTCAGCCCGCAGGGGATGGTGCAGGCCGGCTGCTGGCTCAGGTTGAACGGGTACGAGAACGGCGTCCAGCCGAGCATGCTTTCGGGCGTCAGCGGCACCGTGCCGGCGGGGCGGGCGTCGAAGGCCGGCACCGCCACCGCCGGGGTCACCAGCAGGTCATGGCGCTGCAGGAACTGGCGCAGTTGCGCGCCCAGCGCGCCGCGGGCCAGCGTCAGCCGCTGGATGTCGAGTGCGCTGTACTTCGCGCCCTGCTCGGCCTCGGCGGCAAAGTCCGGGTCGGCCAGCGCCTGCTGCTCGGGCGTGAGGCCGCTCCACACCGTCAAGGCACCGAGGAACCACAGGCCGATGGTGATCGGCAGCGGGTCGTCGATGCCCGGGTCGACGGCCTCGACCACGGCGCCCAGGTCCTGCAGCTGCCGCACCGCGGCCTCGACCGCGGCGGCGATCTCGGGGTCCACGTGGTTCGCATAACCGAGCCGCGGCGAATAGGCGACGCGCAAGCCGGCGATGCCGGCATCGAGCCGCGCCGTGTAGTCGCTGTCGTCGGGTGGCAGCGCATGCCAGTCGCGCGCATCGGGTGCCTTCAGCACGTTCATCATCAGCGCCGCGTCGCGCACGCTCATCGTGTGCGGCCCCAGGTGCGCCACCGTGCCGAAGGGCGACAGCGGGTAGGCGGGCACGCGGCCGAAGCTGGGCTTGAAGCCGAAGTTGCCGCAGAAGGCCGCCGGGATGCGCACCGAGCCGGCACCGTCGGTGCCCACCGACAGCGGGCCCATGCCGGCGGCCACGGCCGCCGCGGTGCCGCCGGACGAACCGCCCGGCGTCTTGCTCGGATCCCAGGGGTTGCGCGTGATGCCGGTCAGCGGCGAATTGGTCTCGCCCTTGCAACCGAATTCGGGCGTGGTGGTCTTGCCCAGCAGCACCGCACCGGCCTCGCGCAGCCGCGCGGTGGCCGGCGCGTCCACGCCCCACGGCTGCTGCGCATCGACCGTGCGGCTGCCGCGCAGCGTGGGCCAGCCCTTCGTCAGGATCAGGTCCTTGATCGAGGTGGGCACGCCGTCGAGCGTGCCGATCGGGCGGCCTTCGCGCCAGCGCTGCTCGCTGGCGCGCGCGGCGGCGAGCGCCTCGTCGTGGGCCACGAGGCAGAAGGCGTTGAGGGTCGGGTTCAACGCGTCGATGCGCGCCAGCACCGCGCGCGTCGCCTCCACGGGCGAAGCCTGGCGGCTGCGGTACAGCTGCAGCAGCTCGGTGGCGCTGCAGTCGGCCAGGTCGGTGCGGGCAGGGTCCATCGGCAAAGCTCCACGAACGGAAGCCCGACCATAGCGCCAAACCGCGCCCGGCGCGCTTCGGCCGTGCCCCTTCCGGCCGGGCGCACCAGCGCGCACGCCGAGGGCGCCGCCCTCCACTGAATTGGGGACGTCCTGCGGCATGGGGTTTGCCGCAGCGGCCGTCGCGCAGTACGCTCGACGCCACGGTGGGGCGGGCGGCCGGCCGCGGCACATCGCCCCGCCGGAAGGGGGCAGGCATGAACGGCTCGTCGATGCCTGGAGCTTGGCGCCGCACGACGCCGATCGTCGGCGGTGAGGGCATGTCGCCGCTGCGCCGGCGCCTGTCGGCCGGCCTGTGCCTGGCGGCGCTCAACCCCACGCTGCTGGGCGCGGCGTCGGTGCCGCTGGTGGCGGTGTTGGCGGCCACCGGGCTGCACGCGCTGGACTACCTGCGCCAGGGCCTGCGCGACCTGGACATCGTCGAAGGCCGGGATGTCGTCTTCGCCTTCCGCACCGCCGACGGCAACCCGCGCGACCTGCCGGTGCTGGCGCGCCAGCTGGCCAATCTGAACCCGGCGGTGCTGTTCGTCGCCGGGCCGGCGGCGCTGGACGCGGCGGTGCACACCACCAGCAGCGTGCCGATCGTCGCCATCGACCTGGAGACCGACCCGCTGCGCAGCGGCCTGGTGCGCTCGGTGCAGCAGCCGCGCACCAACGTCACCGGGCTGTTCCTCGACCAGCCGGCTTTTGCCGGCAAGTGGTTCGAGCTGCTGCGCGAGGTGCTGCCCAGGGCGCAGCGCATCAACCTGCTGTGGGATGCGAGCACCGGCCCGTGGCAGCTGGGCGCCGCCAAGAAAGCGGCCGTCAAGCTGCAGTTCGACGTCGACACGCTGGTGGTGCGCGATGAAGGCGAGTTCGCGCAGGAGCTGGCCGACGGCATGAAGCGCCGGCCGCAGGCGCTGGTGCTGTTGTCGTCGCCGCTGGTGCGCGCGCGCTCGCAGCAGATCGCCGAGTTCTGCGTGCGCCAGCAGCTGCCGGGCATCTCGCCGTTCAACGAGTTCACCGAAGCCGGCGGCCTGATGTCTTACGGGCCCGATGCCAGGGACTTCTACCTGCGCACCGCCGTCTTCGTCGGCAAGATCCTGAAGGGCGCGCGCGCCGCGGACCTGGCGCTGGCCATGCCGAGGATCTTCCGCCTGGTGATCAACCAGGGCAGCGCCGACAGGCTGGGGCTGGCGCTGCCGGCGGCGCTGCTGGCCGGCGCCGACGAGGTCATCCGGTGAGCCGCCCGAGCGGCGGCAGCTCGCG
>DAORHX010000304.1:0-4939 GCA_035438245.1 Rubrivivax sp. | reverse complement strand
TCCCCTTCGTCGTCGCGCGCGTGGTGCTGCAGGACTTCACCGGCGTGCCGCTGCTGGTGGACCTGGCGGCGATGCGCAACGCCGCCGCCGACATGGGCCGCAACGCCAAGACCATCGAGCCGCTGGTGCCGGTGGACCTGGTGGTCGACCACTCGGTGATGGTCGACCACTACGGCACGAAGAACGCGCTCGACCTGAACATGAAGCTGGAGTTCCAGCGCAACCACGAGCGCTACCAGTTCATGAAGTGGGGCATGCAGGCCTTCGACACCTTCGGCGTCGTGCCGCCCGGCTTCGGCATCGTGCACCAGGTGAACCTGGAGTACCTGGCGCGCGGCGTGCACAAGGGCCGCGACGGCGTGGTCTATCCGGACACGCTGGTCGGCACCGACAGCCACACGACGATGATCAACGGCATCGGCGTCGTCGGCTGGGGCGTCGGCGGCATCGAGGCCGAGGCCGGCATGCTCGGCCAGCCGGTGTACTTCCTGACGCCCGACGTGGTCGGCATGAAGCTCAGCGGCCGGCTGCGCGAGGGCTGCACCGCCACCGACCTGGTGCTGACCGTGACCGAGCTGCTGCGCCGGCACAAGGTGGTGGGCAAGTTCGTCGAGTTCTTCGGCGAGGGCACGCGCACGCTGGCCGTGCCCGACCGCGCGACCATCGGCAACATGGCGCCGGAATACGGCGCGACGATGGGCTTCTTCCCGGTGGACGAGCGCACGCTCGACTACTTCAAGGGCACCGGCCGCAAGCGCACCGAGATCGAGCTGTTCGAGGCCTACTTCAAGGCGCAGCGGCTGTTCGGTATTCCGGACGACGGCGAGATCGACTACAGCCAGGTGATCGAACTCGACCTGTCGACGGTGATGCCGTCGCTGGCCGGGCCGAAGCGGCCGCAGGACCGCATCACGCTGACCGACGTGGCGGCGAAGTTCACGCAGCTGTTCAGCGCGCCGGTGGCCGACAACGGCTTCAACCAGAGCGCCGAGCGGCTGGCGATGCGTTTCGACGTAGCCCGCGACCATGGCCGCGCGGCCGCGCCCCCGGTGACGCCCGGCGCCGCGCGCAACATCGTCGAGATGGTCGCCAACCGCCCGACGCGTGACACCGCGCGCACGCCGGGGAGCGCGGCGCGCGAGGTCGACACGCTGCGCAACGGCGACGTGCTCATCGCCGCCATCACCAGCTGCACCAACACCAGCAACCCCAGCGTGCTGCTGGCCGCGGGGCTGCTGGCGAAGAAGGCCGTCGAGGCCGGGCTGAAGGTCAGGCCGCACGTCAAGACCTCGCTGGCGCCGGGCTCGCGCGTGGTCACCGAATACCTGAGCAAGACCGGGCTGCTGCCCTACCTGGAGAAGCTCGGCTTCAACCTGGCCGGCTACGGCTGCACCACCTGCATCGGCAACGCCGGCGACCTGGCGCCCGAGATCAACGAGGCCATCGTCGCCAACGACCTGGTGTGCGCGGCGGTGCTGTCGGGCAACCGCAACTTCGAAGCGCGCATCCACCCCAACCTGAAGGCCAACTTCCTGGCCAGCCCGCCGCTGGTGGTGGCCTACGCCATCGCCGGCAACATGACGGTCGACCTGATGACGCAGCCGGTGGGCCTGGGCAAGCGCGGCAAGCCGGTGTACCTGGGCGACATCTGGCCGAGCAGCGACGAGGTGCACGCGCTGCTGAAGTCCGCGATGAAGCCGAAGGTCTTCCGCGACAACTACGACAGCGTGGCCGCCAACCCCGGCAGGCTGTGGACCGCGATCAAGGGCGTCAGCGGCCAGGTCTACGACTGGCCGCACAGCACCTACATTGCGCAGCCGCCCTTCTTCCAGGGCTTCACGCTGGCGCCGAAGCCGCCCGAGGCGGGCGTCAAGGGCGCGCGCATCATGGCGCTGTTCGGCGACTCGATCACCACCGACCACATCTCGCCGGCCGGCTCGATCAAGGAGTCGTCCCCCGCCGGCCAGTACCTGCTGAGCCGCGGCGTGGGCAAGGCCGACTTCAACAGCTACGGCTCGCGGCGCGGCCACCACGAGGTGATGATGCGCGGCACCTTCGCCAACGTGCGCATCAAGAACCTGATGATTCCGGCCGCGGCCGACGGCTCGCGCGAGGAAGGCGGCGTCACGCTGTACCAGCTGTACGGACACGGCGGCGCAAGCGCCGGGGGCGAGAAGCTGTCCATCTACGACGCGGCGATCAACTACATGGAAGCCGGCGTGCCGACGGTGATCTTCGCCGGCGAGGAATACGGCACCGGCTCGAGCCGCGACTGGGCGGCCAAGGGCACGATGCTGCTGGGCATCAAGGCGGTGGTCGCCAGGAGCTTCGAGCGCATCCACCGCAGCAACCTGGTCGGCATGGGGGTGCTGCCGCTGCAGTTCAAGGGCGCCGACTCATGGCAGTCGCTGGGCCTGACGGGCAGCGAGACGGTCGACATCGACCTGGGCGGGCGCATCGTGCCGCAGAGCGACGCCACGCTGGTCATCACCGCCGCCGACGGCACGGTGCGCAAGGCGATCGTCACGCTGCGCATCGACACGCCGATCGAGGTCGACTACTACGCGCACGGCGGCATCCTGCCCTACGTGCTCAGGCAGCTCTTGGCTGCCTGAGTGCCCCACCCCCAACCGAGGAGACGAGCCCATGATCAAGGTCAGCGTGATGTACCCCCACAAGGAAGGGGCCCGGTTCGACCATGCCTACTACCGCGACAAGCACATGCCGCTGGTCAAGGCGAAGATGGGCGACGCCTGCAAGTTCTACACGGTGGACAAGGGCCTGGCCGGCGGCGCGCCCGGTGCGCCGCCGGCCTACGTGGGCATGTGTCACATCTACTGCGATTCGGTCGAATCCTTCCAGGCCGGCATGGGGCCGCACATGAAGGAGATCATGGGTGACATCCCCAACTACACCGACATCGCGCCGGTGCTGCAGATCAGCGAAGTGGTGGTCGGGCAGTAGCCCGCCGGCCGGCTCACCGCGGACCGATGCGCCGCGCCGCCGGGTGCACCCGCGCCAGGCCGTGCCCGTCGAAGCGGAACGCGGTCGCCGGGCTGCAGGCGCTGGATGCGCGCTGCAGGCTCGGCGCTCGATTCACGGCCGGTCGCCTTCGGTGCTGGATGCGGCCCTACGCCATGCGCTCGATGCCGGCAGGCAGGCCGACCCACTTGTGCATGCGCTCCTCGTACACCGAAACCGTGGGCTCGGGGAAGCCAGGATCGGCGAAGGCGCCGACCGGTATGGCCACCACCCCGGCCCGGTCATCGACCGTGTAGTAGACGGTCGCGCCGCAGTTCGGGCAGAACCTGAAGTGCAGGTGCGAACCTTCATCGGCGACGCGGACGTACTCCGCGGCCACGCCGCTGACGGCCACCTGCTCCTGGGCAAACCGGGCCTGCGCGCCGAACACGCTGCCGGTTCTGCGCTGGCATGCGAGGCAGTGGCATACGGACACGCGGGCCGGCTCGCCCGACACGGTTGCCGTGAGCTGGCCGCAGGAGCATGACGCGATTCGGGTGATCATCTGCCGGTGCCTTCGATCCCGCGTTGGCCTCAGGTCGCTCCGATGCGCCGCGCCGCCTGGTGCACCAGCGCCTGCCCGTGCTCGTCGAAGCGGAACGCGCGCAGGAAGTCGTCGACGCGGTAGCCGGGCTGCAGGCGCTGGATGCGCGCCGCGAACTCGCGCGCCTCGGCCTCGCGGCCGGCCAGCGCCAGGCAGTGCATGGCGATGCCGAGGATGTGCACATGCGCATTCGGCCGCGCCGCGGCCTGGATCGCCACGTCGGCGGCCTCGTCGTGGCGCTGCAGCCGCATCAGGCCCATCGCGCGCGAGCCGAGCATCGCGAACAGCATCGGGTCGAAGGGGCTCAGCGCGCGCGACTGTTCGGCCGCGTCGATGCCGCGCCGCGCATCGCCGGACTGCGCATGCACGAAGGCCAGCATGTAGTGGCCGAGCGCGAAGTTCGGGCTCAGCTCGACGCAGCTGTCGAGTTCGCGCAGCGCCTCGTCCATGCGCCCGCGCAGCCACAGCGCACGGCCCATCGCCCAGTGCGCGCTCGGGTCGCGGTCGTCGGCGAGCAGGCTCTGCGCGGCGCAGCGGTAGGCCTGCTCCTCGGCCGCGGCACGCTCGCTCCAGCCCTGGAACGCGCGCTGGAAGTGGGTGAACGACAGCCCGGCATGCGGCCGCGCGAAGGTCGGGTCCAGGCGCACCGCGGTCTCGAAGAAGTGCTGCGCCTGGTCGTTGTCCTCGCGGTTGAAGCGCACCATGTGCCACAGCCCGCGGTGGTGCGCCTCCCAGGCGTCCAGTGAGTTCGGCGGCTTGAGCACCGCGCGGTTGCGCTCGGCCTGCTCGATCTGGCTGGCGATCGAGGCGACGATGCGGTTGCCGATGTCGTCCAGCAGCGCGAAGGTGTCGTCCAGCGGCCCGCGGTAGCTGTCGGCCCAGACGATGCGCGCGCTGCGCGTTTGCACCAGCTGCGCGTTGACGCTGACGCGGTTGCCGGCCTCGCGCTTGAGCGAGCCGCTGGCGGCGTAGTCGACGTCGAGGCGGCGGCCGGCCTCCTCGGCCGCCACCTGGCGCGCGTCGAGCGCGAAGGCCGTGCCCGGCGCGATGACGAACACGCTGCGCAGCTTGGCCAGCCGCGTGATGATGTCGTGCGTCATGCCATCGCCCAGGCCGCCGCGGATGGCCACGCCGAGCGTGCGGTCGGTGAAGGGCATCACCACCAGGGAGGCGCGCCGCGCCTGCGGCAGCGCGGCCGGCAGCACGAGATCCGGCGCGGCGGCGAATGAGGTCTGGATCACCGCCGCGAGATCGCGCCGCGCATGGCGATGCCGCGCCTCGCGCCAGGCCACGCCGAGCGGCGCCCCGTACGGGCCCTCGCTGGCGTAGCGGGCAGTGGGCGCAGAACCGAAGGAGGGCGGGTAAGGGAAGAGG
>DAORHX010000303.1:0-4943 GCA_035438245.1 Rubrivivax sp. | reverse complement strand
ACCTTCGCCACCAACCACGGCCTACAGATCCTCTACGCGCCGCGCGAGCAGCGCGATGCCGACGAGTACAGCGCCATGCTCGGCCACTTCACCGAGCGCGCCACGTCGCGCGGGCGCAGCCGGTCCTTCAGCGGCCACGGCTCCAGCACCGTCAGCCGCAACGAGAGCGAGCAGCGCCGCGCGCTGCTGCTTCCACAGGAGTTCAAGGAACTGGGCAGCGAGCGCCTCGTGGTGATCTTCGAGAACTGCAAGCCGATCCTCGGCGAGAAGATCCGCTACTACC
Source organism: Rubrivivax sp. (assembly GCA_035438245.1). GTDB lineage: Bacteria > Pseudomonadota > Gammaproteobacteria > Burkholderiales > Burkholderiaceae_C > Rubrivivax. The sequence continues at coordinate 4,660 of DAORHX010000303.1, read as the reverse complement.
GCGACGAGGCCTTTACGTCGCGCCTGCGGGCGGCACCGGCGGTGCCGCGCATGAACATGGACCTGCACCTGGCCCGCGTGCAGGAGCGCTGGCGCTACGCCGACGACGAGTTGGGGCCGGGCGATGGCTTGGGCTACGAGCAACTGGCCTACGACATGAGCCGGCTGCCCGAACTGGCCGACGCGGAGCCTGGCCAAGTCGCCGAAGGCATCCTCGACTTCATGGTCGGCCCTCGGCCGGGCGGAGCCCCGATCGGCGGCGCGATCGAAGCAGTCGCCGACGAAGACGGCGTCCTGCTCGGCGAAGACAGCGGCGTGGTCATCGTTGATCCGTCAGTCGTCGAACGCGCCGACATCTCCTAGACCCGGGAGCAACTCCATGCGAACCCCCATCGTCCTCACACCCTTCTTGCCCTGGCTCCTCGCGCTGGCCTCTTGCAGTTCCCCGCCGAAGCCGCCGAGCGTCGACGAGTCGCAGAAGCGACCCGTGAACTCCCAGATGGCCGTCGAGCTGCAGGTCTGCAAGAACGACCTGCAGAACACCCGCCTTCTGGCCACGGAATCCAGCCGGATCGCGGAGACCACCGCGGCCACGCTGGCGAACCTGGCAGCGCGCCAGCAGCTCCTGGCCGCCATGCAGGCGCCGGCCGCCCAGCAGGTCAAGGCCAACAGTGTCTTCACCGTGCGGTTCGACTTTGGCAGCACGCGCGTCGCCATCCCGCCCGACGTCACGGCTGCACTGGTCGAGGACGCCAGGGCGTCGCCGCTGGTCCTGCTGCGCGGGCGCACCGATGGCACCACCGACGCGCCGGCAGAGAGCCGCATTGCCCGGGAACGGGCGGCGGCGGTGCGCGACTATCTAGTCGCCGCGGGTGTGGACCCGGCTCGCATCCGCGCCACCTACCAGCCCGCCGGCGACCATGTGGCCGACAACACCAGCGCAGGTGGTCGCGGCCTGAATCGGCGAGTCGAGATCGAGCTGTACCGCGCGCTGCCAGTGGCATTGAGTGCGACAGCTATCGCTCAGCCCTGAACCATCTCCAACCCACCATCGCGAGGTCACCATGGACGCAGACAACTCCCCCGCCCGCCAGGCCGCGGCGGCCCAGGGTGGCACCGTCGAGCCCGCGAACCGTGCGCCGGTAGCCATCGCGAAGTTCCAGACGCCGGAGCCGGAACCCGGCGAACGCTACGAGCTGCGAGACCCCTTCGCGGAGGTGACCTACCGCGCCAACACCTTCCCCGAAATGGTCGCCAAGGCAGACCAGCTGGGCAGCATGCGATTCGTCGCCGTGTCCGAGGACGGCAAGCGCACGCCGATCCAGAAGGTCGACGGCGCGTGGCAACGCGGTGAGCAGCGTCCGGCGCCGCCCGAGCGACCGCTGGACCCGGGTCCTGCGCGCGACGAGGTGCCCGAGGCCGCGAGCGCCACCCCGGCATCCCGCGCCAGCAAGGCCACGGCGCAGTCGGTGCAAGTCGATGCCAAGGCCGTGGCGGAGATCGACGCCCAGGCCGAACGTGCCGCGCTCGTCGCCCGCCTTGAAGCCGCGCTGATGGACCGCTACATCATCAAGCGCGCACCGGTGGCGATGGGCGACGTGACCATCGGCCGCACCGAGTACCGCTTCCGTGGCGACACCTCCCGCGTGGCATTCACCGAGTCGACCTTCCGTCTGGCCACTGACACCAACAGCCCCTCGGTCGCACGTTCGATGGTCGACGTGGCCGAAGCGCGCAACTGGCAGGTGCTGCGCGTCTCGGGCAACGAGGACTTCAAGCGCATGGTCTGGCTCGAGGCCTCGGTGCGCGGCGTGAAGACCCTGGGCTACGAGCCGAACCCCGGTGACCTGGAAGTGCTCAAACGCGAGCGCGAGGCGCGCCAGGTCAATCGCATCGAGCCGGCCCGTGATGCGAGCAGCGGTGCTGCGACAGCGCCAGCCGAGAAGGCATCCGCCCGCGGCGGCGGCAGCCGCAAGGCCGTCCTCGCCGCCATCGAGGCGGTGCTTGTCGCAAAGAAGGTGCCCGAGAAGCAGCGTGCCGCCGTGATGGCCGCCGCAACCGAGAAGCTGGCCCAGCGCATCCGCGACGGCCAGGTGCCCAAGGTGAAGGTCTACGACAAGGCCGCGCCGTCGCAGCGCCCTGTCGTCGTCCCCACGCCCGAGATGCAGCGCGCGCGCGACCGCGCCGCGCCGGCAGCTGTGCGGTGAGGTCACGCCCGTGGAGACTTCAGTCCAGGGCATCACGGCACCGGCTGCGGTCTACGAGATCGCAGGCCGGCGGTTCGAGGTCGGGGCGCGAGGGTTCGCAGATGCCGTCGCGGATGCTCACGCGGCCCACCAACGCCCCCGCTGCATGTGCCTGGTCGAAGGCGTCGAGATGTATGTGGCGCGCCTCGGCGAGGGCTACATCGTCAAGCGCATGCCGGACACGGGAAGCCACCACGCGCCCTACTGCCCGTCCTATGAGCCGCCGGCCGAGTTCTCCGGCCTGGGGCAAGTGCTGGGCAGCGCGATCATCGAGGACCCGGCCACCGGCGAGACGACGCTCAAGCTGGACTTCCCGATGACCAAGCTACCGGGCCGGTCGACGACCCCTCCCACTGGCGCAGAGGGCGACAGCGTTTCCTCCACCGGCACCAGGCTCTCTCTGCGCGGCCTGCTGCACTACCTGTGGGACCAGGCCGAGCTGACGCGCTGGCATCCCGGCTTCGTTGGCAAGCGAACATGGGCCACGGTACGAAGGCACGTGCTTCACGCAGCGGAGCACAAGCTCGCCCGCGGCGATGCCCTGCGAGCCCGGCTGTACGTGCCGGAACCGTTCTCCATCGAAGAGCGCGACGCGATCAACGCCCGCCGCCTGGCGCAGTGGCAAATCGCCGTCTCCGCTCCTGGGAAGACGCAGCACCTGATGCTGCTGATCTGCGAGGTCAAGGAGATCGTGCCAGCACGCTACGGCTTCAAGGCGATCGCGAAGCACATGCCCGACCACGCTTTCGCGATCGAGGAGCAGCTCTACAGGCGGATCGGCCGGCGCTTCGAGGCCGAACTGGCGCTGTGGGGTGCCAGCGACGACATCCACATGGTGATGATCGCCACCTTCGGAGTGGGCAGTGCCGGCGTTCCGGCAATCCATGAGTTGTCGCTCATGCCGGCAACAGCACAGTGGTTGCCGATCGAGAATTCTTTCGAACACCAGCTGGTCGGGCAGCTCGTGGCAGCCCGCCGGAGCTTTATCAAGGGAGTCCGCTACAACCTCCAAGGTGATCGGGGCCTTGCCACGGCCGTCCTCACAGATTCAGGCGACGCCGTGGCGCCCATGTTCATTGGGCTGGCCGAGGAAAGGGGACTACCCAAGGCCGAGGCTGTTGCCAATGCGGTCGGCATGGATGCAGCGGCGGTTTGGATATGGCGCCCTGGAGTAGGACCAATGCCACCGTTCCCGCCGATGCAGCGCGCCCGCTCACCCATGCGCTGCGCGTAGACCGAGCCGATGCCCTCGCCAGCGATCGTTGGCTGCCGTAGCGCGTGGACCATGAGGACCAGCAATGGACTGCGCGGACGTACGTCGCGGCCAGTCGAATGTCGGCGTCAGCCGTCTGCCGACACTCATGTCGCCAAGAGTCGGATGGCTGCAGTACGTCCTGAAACGGTTCTTCGATCGGGAGTGCGTGTGGAGCCCTACTGCCGCGCGACAGCTTTGGCAGTCTGCAATCTGGCCCTTAGCCGTACTTTCGACGCCGGTTGTCGAACGCTGGCTGCGTGCCTTCAAGCACGTCCACCACGGCCCTCCTTATCTCGGCCTCTTCGATGGCGCCCGACGTGTACGTGATGCGAGGCCCGACCGGCGTTGTCTCCAATCCGCAAACGATGATCTGTTCGGCGTCACAGGCGACAGCCAGATTCGCGTTGTGCGTGACTAAGATGACCTGCCTGTTGGCCCGCGCTCGATGTATCACGGTCACGAGCAGGTTGTAGACTGTCTCGTTGTCTAGGTTCTCCTCAGGCTGGTCGAGGATGATCGGCGCCCGGTCTTGGTCGACCAGAAGGTAGAAGATCAGGAGCAGCGCGCCGCGCTGGCCCGGGGACAGGCGCTCAAGCTCCACTCCCTTCAGCAGCAACCCGTACTTCAAGTCTGCGTAGGTCAGCCCGTAAAGGAAGTCCAGGAACTCCTGCGGATGCTTGGCGGTACGCAGGAGAGCCGCGAGCTCGTGAGGCTCCTTACCGAGCAGCGCCTCGAACTCGGACAGGAACGCCGCGAGGTCGGCGGGGTCCGTCAGGTCGTGTTTATCCACCAGCGCCTTGACGGTCTTTGCCGACTCGGCCTGCCCGTATAGAGCGCCTGTGTTCTGCTTCAGGTAATCGAAGACGTTGAGCAGGAAGTCGTCGAATGTGATGCGAAGCGAGAACTGAACTCCCAGCCGCGTCGCAATCTCAGGTTCCTCGTCGAGCAACTTCTGTACCGGCTCGTAGAAGCCTTTCAAGACTGCCGCCTTCTCCAGGAGCTGCCGCAGTATGTTGGCTGCGAGCTCTTGCCGCGCGCTCTTCGCCTGCGTCAACGCTTCGCGCTGCGCCTTGAACGCCTTCAGGCGCGCCCAGAGGCTGCGGAAGCTGCGCATTTCACCGATCGCGGACACCCGTTTCATGCTGATCGCGGACACCGTT
>DAORHX010000302.1:0-4953 GCA_035438245.1 Rubrivivax sp. | reverse complement strand
TACGTGCGGCGCAAGCCGCGCGTGCGCATCGAGGCGCAGATGCACGGCGGCGGCCACGAGCGCGGCATGCGCTCGGGCACGCTGCCGACGCACCAGATCGTCGGCATGGGCGAGGCCTACGCGCTGGCCAAGGCCGAGATGGGCGCCGAGCGCGAGCGCATCCACATGCTGCAGCAACGCCTGCTGCACGGGCTGTCGGACATCGAGCAGACCTTCGTCAACGGCGACCTCGAGCGGCGCGTGCCGCACAACCTGAACATGTCGTTCAACTTCGTCGAAGGCGAGTCGCTGATCATGGGCTGCAAGGGCATCGCCGTGTCGTCGGGATCGGCCTGCACCTCGGCCAGCCTGGAGCCGAGCTACGTGCTGCGCGCGCTGGGCCGCTCCGACGAACTGGCGCATTCGTCGCTGCGCATGACCATCGGCCGCTTCACCACCGAGGCCGAGGTCGACTTCGCGGTGAAGACGCTGCGCGAGCAGGTGGCCAAGCTGCGCGAGCTGTCGCCGCTGTGGGAGATGTACAAGGACGGCATCGACCTCGGCAGCATCCAATGGGCGGCGCATTGAAACCCGAAGGGGCAGGAGAACGGTCATGGCATACAGCGAAAAGGTCGTCGATCACTACGAGAACCCGCGCAACGTCGGCTCCTTCGACAAGGGCGACGAGAGTGTCGGTACCGGCATGGTCGGTGCGCCGGCCTGTGGCGACGTGATGAAGCTGCAGATCAAGGTGGACCCGAGCACCGGGCTGATCGAAGACGCACGTTTCAAGACCTACGGCTGCGGCTCGGCCATCGCCTCGTCGTCGCTGGTCACCGAATGGGTGAAGGGCAAGACGCTGGACCAGGCGATGGACATCAAGAACACGCAGATCGCGCAGGAGCTGGCGCTGCCGCCGGTGAAGATCCACTGCTCGATCCTGGCCGAGGACGCGATCAAGGCCGCGGTGCAGGACTACAAGGCCAAGCACGAGCAGGGCGAAAGCGCCAGGGCGCACTGACCATGGCGGTGACGTTGACCGAAGCCGCCGCCCGGCATGTCACGCACTACATCCGCAAGCGCGGCCGGGGCGTCGGCGTGCGGCTGGGCGTCAAGACCACCGGCTGCTCGGGCCTGGCCTACAAGCTCGAGTACGCCGACGAGGTGGCGCCCGAAGACCTGGTGTTCGAGGGCCACGGCGTCAAGGTGCTGATCGACCCGAAGAGCCTGCCGTATCTCGACGGCACCGAGCTCGACTTCGTGCGCGAAGGCCTGAACGAAGGCTTCAAGTTCCACAACCCGCGCGAGAAGGACCGCTGCGGCTGCGGCGAGTCCTTCCGCGTCTGACCTGCTCCGATCTCCCGAGTCCGGCGTGGCGCCGGCGCCATGCAGCGGCTGGCCGATGAACATCGACGACGACGACTTCACGCTGTTCGGCCAGCCCGAATGCTTCGCGCTCGACGCCGCGCAGATCGACCGGCGCTGGCGCGAGCTGCAGGCCTCGGTGCATCCCGACCGTTTCGCCGCCCGAGGCGCGGCGGCGCAGCGCATCGCGATGCAATGGTCGGTGCGTGTCAACGAAGCCTACCGGCGGCTGAAGGATCCGCTGAAGCGCGCGGCCTACCTGTGCGAGCGGCGCGGCGTGGCGGTCGATGCCGAACGCAACACGGCGATGCCGCGCGAGTTCCTGCAGCAGCAGATGGCCTGGCGCGAGGCGCTCGACGATGCCCGCGATGGCCAGACGGCGCAGGCGCTGGATCGGCAGGTGAGTGCGCACGAGCGCTTGCTGCTGTCTCGGCTGCAGCAGCAGTTCGACCTGCACGGCGACGCCGCGGCCGCGGCGCAGACGCTGCGCGAACTGATGTTCGTGGCGCGCTTCCGGCGTGACGTCGAGCAGCGTCTGGAATCCTTTGAACCATAGAGCACTGACATGGCGCTGTTGCAGATTTCCGAGCCGGGGCAGGCGCCCGACCCGCACCAGCGGCGCATCGCCGTGGGCATCGATCTGGGCACCACGCATTCGCTGGTGGCCGCGATGCGCCATGGCGTGGCCGAATGCCTGCCCGATGTGCAGGGACGCGTGCTGTTGCCGTCGGTGGTGCGCTACCTGGACGGCCAGCAGCGCCAGGTCGGCTACGAGGCACGAGCGCACCAGGCCGAGGATGCGGCCGACACGGTGGCCTCGGCCAAGCGGCTGATGGGCCGGCGCCTGGCCGATGTGCAGGACGCCGCGCAGCTGCCGTACCGCTTCGTCGACCAGCCCGGCATGGTGGCGGTGCAGACGCGCCAGGGTCCGAAGACGGCGGTGGAGATGTCCGCCGAGATCCTGGCGACGCTGCGCCAGCGCGCCGAGGACAGCTTCGACGACGCGCTGTTCGGCGCGGTCATCACCGTGCCGGCGTACTTCGACGATGCGCAGCGCCAGGCCACGAAGGACGCAGCCCGGCTCGCCGGCTTGAACGTGCTGCGGCTGATCAACGAGCCCACCGCCGCGGCGGTGGCCTACGGGCTGGACCATGGCAGCGAAGGCCTGTATGCGGTGTACGACCTCGGCGGCGGCACCTTCGATGTCTCGCTGCTGCGGCTGACGCAGGGCGTGTTCGAGGTCGTCGCCACCGGCGGCGATGCGGCGCTGGGTGGTGACGACTTCGACCACCTGCTGGCGGCCTGGGCGCTGCAGCAGGGCGGGCGCAAGGCCGCCAGCGCGCAGGACAAGGCCGCGCTGCTGATGGCGGCGCGGCGCACGCGCGAACTGTTGACCGAGCACACGCACGCGACGCTGCACTGCCCGCTGGACGATGGCGATCTGCGCGTCGAGCTGAGCCGCGAGCAGCTGCAGACGCTGGCGCAGCCGCTGCTGGAACGCACGATCGTCGCGCTGCGCAAGGTGCTGCGTGACGCGCGCGTGCAGCGCGGCGACGTGCTCGGCGTGGTCATGGTCGGCGGCGCAACGCGCATGCCGATGGTGCGCCGCGCGGTGGCCGAGTTCTTCGGCGCACAAGGCGCGGCGCGCGTGCTGACGAACCTGAACCCCGACGAGGTGGTGGCGCTCGGCGCGGCCATCCAGGCCGATGCGCTGGCCGGCAATGCACAGGACGGCCAGCTGCTGCTGCTCGACGTGATCCCGCTGTCGCTGGGCATCGAAACCATGGGCGGCCTGGTCGAGCGCATCGTCGAGCGCAACACCACGATCCCGGTGGGCAAGGCGCAGGAGTTCACCACCTACCAGGATGGGCAGACGGCGATGGCCATCCACGTGGTGCAGGGCGAGCGCGAACTGGTCGCCGACTGCCGCTCGCTGGCGCGCTTCGAGCTGCGCGGCATCCCGCCGATGGCGGCCGGGGCGGCACGCATCCGGGTGTCGTTCCAGATCGATGCCGACGGGCTGTTGAGCGTGTCGGCGCAGGAGACCGTCAGCGGCGTGCAGGCCAGCGTCGTCGTCAAGCCGAGCTACGGGCTGGGCGACGACCAGGTGGCACAGATGCTGCGCGACGGTTTCGCCAACGCGCAGCAGGACATGCAGCGGCGCGCATTGCGCGAGGCCCGCGTCGATGCCGAGCGGCTGCTGCTGGCCACGCAGTCCGCGCTGGACCAGGACGGCAGCCTGCTGTCGGCGGCGCAGCGCGCGGCCGTCGATGCGCTGATGTCCACCTTGCGCCAGCTGCTCGGCGTCGACGATGCCGACGCCATCGTCGCGGCGGCCGAGGCCCTGGCCGACGGCACCGAGGAGTTCGCCGCCGCGCGCATGAACCGCGGCATCCGCCAGGCGCTGGCCGGGCGCAGCATCGAAGACGTGTAGAGAAAGTCCGCCATGCCGCACGTGCGCATCCTGCCCCATGCCGAGCTGTGTCCGCTGGGCGACGACATCGAGGCCGCGCCGGGCACGTCGATCTGCGAAGCGCTGCTCGAGAACGGCATCGCCATCGAGCATGCCTGCGAGATGAGTTGTGCCTGCACCACCTGCCATGTGATCGTGCGCGAGGGCTTCGATTCGCTCGGCGAGATGGACGAGTCCGAGGAAGACCTGCTCGACCGCGCCTGGGGCCTGACGCCGACCTCCCGGCTGTCCTGCCAGGCCATCCTGGCGCAGCAGGACGTGACGATCGAGTTGCCGAAGTACACGATCAACCACGCCCGCGAGGGCCGCTGAGCCTGCCCATGAAGGTGCTGGGCATCGAGAGCTCGTGCGACGAGACCGGCGTGGCGCTGGTCGAGGCCGTCGGCGACGGCGTGCCGCGGCTGCTGGCGCAGGCGCTGCACAGCCAGGTCGACATGCACCAGGCCTACGGCGGCGTCGTGCCCGAGCTGGCCTCGCGCGACCACATCCGCCGCGTGCTGCCGCTGACGCGGCAGGTGCTGAAGGACGCGGACTGCTGCCTGCGCGATGTCGACCTGGTGGCCTACACGCGCGGCCCCGGCCTGGCCGGGGCCTTGCTGGTCGGCGCCGGCATCGCGGTGGCGCTGGCCGAGGCGCTGCAGAAGCCGACGCTGGGCGTGCACCACCTGGAAGGGCACCTGCTGTCGCCGTTCCTGTCGGCCGACCCGCCGCAGTTCCCGTTCGTCGCGCTGCTGGTCTCGGGCGGGCACACGCAGCTGATGCGGGTGGATGGTGTGGGCCGCTACGGCATGTTGGGCGAAACCGTCGACGACGCCGCCGGCGAAGCCTTCGACAAGAGCGCCAAGCTGCTGGGCCTGGGCTACCCTGGGGGGCCGGCGCTGAGCGCGCTGGCGCGCAGTGGCCGGGCCGATGTCTTCGACCTGCCGCGCCCGCTGCTGTACAAGCCGAACCTGGACTTTTCCTTCGCGGGCCTGAAGACCGCGGTCGCGGTGCGCCTGGCGAAGCTGGGCGCGCCGAGCGCTGCGCAACGCGCCGACATGGCGGCCAGCGTGCAGCAGGCCATCGTCGACGTGCTGTGCGCGAAGTCGCTGCGCGCGCTGCGCGAGAGCGGCCTGCGGCGGCTGGTGGTGGCCGGC
>DAORHX010000301.1:0-4961 GCA_035438245.1 Rubrivivax sp. | reverse complement strand
GAGTGCGGCCTGGTCGGCGGCTCGATCGAGGATGCCAGCGGCATCGCCGAGCGGCGGCTGTACCCGTTCACGCAGGCGGTGGAGCGTGTGGCGGCCGCGGCGCAGGCGGCGCGTGCGCTGCCGTTCGCGTTCACGCTGACCGCGCGCTGCGAGAACTTCCTGCGCGGCAACCCCGACCTGGACGACACCATCGCGCGGCTGCAGGCCTTCGACAAGGCCGGCGCCGACGTGTTGTTCGCGCCCGCGCTGCCCGACCTGGCGGCGGTGCGCGCGGTGTGCGCCGCGGTTTCCAAGCCGGTCAACTACATGATCGGGCGCAAGGGCGCGTCGTTCAGCGTCGCCGAGCTGCGCGACGCCGGCGTGCGCCGCATCAGCCTGGCGGCCTCGCTGTACCGCGCGGCGATGGCCGGGCTGATGCAGGCGGCGACCGAGGTCCGGCAGCACGGCAGCTTCGGCTACGTCGAACGGCTGTGACGCGTCGATGAGGCTGCTGCTGCTGTCGGACCTGCACCTCGAGCTGTCGACCCTGCAGCTGCCGCCGTCGCTGGCCTTCGATGTCGCCGTGCTGGCCGGCGACATCGTCTGCCCCGGTCAGCGGCTGCATGCATGGCTGGCCGCCTCGCCGGTGCTGCGGCGCGCGCGGGCCGTGGTCGCCGTCAGCGGCAACCACGAGTACTTCGACGCCACCCTGCAGGACGAGGCCGCGGCGATGCACCGCAGCGCCGCGGCGCTGGCGACGCCGCCGCTGCATCTGCTGGATGCGTCCGAAGCCTGCATCGACGGCGTGCGCTTCCTGGGTTGCACGCTGTGGACCGATTTCGAGTTGCGCATCGACACTGCCGCCGGGCCCGTGTCCGACCGCGAGCGCGGCATCGCCAGCGCCCAGCGCGCCATGGCCGACTACCGCTGCATCGGCTGGCGCGAACCGGGTGCGATGCCGCGCCGGCTGACGCCGCAGGACACGCTGCAGCTGCATCGCCAGCAGCGCCAATGGCTGCAGCACAGGCTGGCCGAGCCTTTCGACGGGCCGACCGTGGTGGTCACGCACCACGGCCCGCACCGCGGCTCGCTGGCGCCGTGCTTTGCCGCCGACTGGGTTTCCACCGCCTATCTCAGCGAGCTGCCCGACAGCTTCTTCGCCGTGCCGGCGCTGTGGGTGCACGGGCACACGCACACCAGCCACGACTACCGCGTCGGCGGCTGCCGCGTGGTCTGCAACCCGCGCGGCTACCAGCGCAGCGGCATGCCGCTGCCGGAGAACACCGCCTTCCGGCCGGACCGGGTGGTGAGCCTCGATCGCGGCATTTGACGCAGCTTCGGCGCCGGCGGCCGTGCAGGCCGGCCTTAGCATCGTCGTGCCGGCGCGCCCGAAGCGCCCGAGGAGACATCCGATGCCCCGTTCCGCTGCTGCACCGACCTGGCTCCGGCGCGCTGCCACGTTCGCGGCGCTGCTGTGCGTGGCGGCCGGCACGGCCGCCGCGCAGGGCGGGCTGTACATCGCCGGCGATGGCTTCAGCTTCAAGACCGCGGCCGAGCGCGGCATCGCGCAGAACCCCGGCGGGCGCCGCTTCTTCGTGCTGGTGCTGCCCGGCCAGGCGGCGGCGCTGGGTGCGCGCGCGACGCCGTCGCAGCGTCGCCTGCGCGAGCGTGTGGTCGCGGCCAACGGCGTGCTGCTGGTGTGCCAGCGCGACCTGGACAACGGCCGCATCGCGACCGCCGGGCTGGCCGACGGCGTGGTGCCGGTACGCGGCTGGCCGGGGGGCGGCGAAAGCGCGATGCCTCCGGGGCAGCGCCACCATGCCGACGAGAACCCGGCGCTGCTGCCCGAGAGCAACGACGCGCTGCGCCGCCTGCGCTCGACCTGCTCTTGAGCGCTGTCAGGGCCTGGCGGGTGGCGCGGGCGTGAACAGCCGCTGCACGCGCCGCTCGAAGTCCGGCGGGAAGACCCAGTAGCGCGTACCGCTATCGGTGCTTTGCGCGTCCAGCCCGCGGCGCTGCGGCTCGGCGTTGAGCAGCATCAGGCCGAGCAGGTCGCTGCTGACCCACGGGTCTTCGTACCAGAAGGCGTGCGAGCTTTCGGGCAGCTTCGGGATGTCGTAGGGGTTGACGCGGATCAGGTCGAAGCCCAGGCGCTGCGAGGCTTCGACCAGGAAGCCGGTCTGTGTGGTGTCGAGCTCGGTCGGGTCGGGCCGCCCGGCGCGCGAGGCGCGGTGCACGATGTTGGCAAAGCGCAGCGCCGAGTCGTTCAGGTTGGCGGCGATGCTGACGCGCTCGACGACCTTCACGTACTGCTCCAGGTCGCGCACCGCCCGGCGCGTGTCGATGTCGGGCGCGGCGAAGTAGATCTGCCCCAGCCGCAGGCGCTGGCGCTGCTGCGCGAGCGCCTCTCCCGGCTTGGGCGTCGCCAGCCGCGCCAGGGCCGGGCTGACGATCTGCGCGCCGGCGCTGTAGGCCAGCACATCGATGTTCTTGGCCTGCGTGTGCGCTGCCAGCAGTTCGATCAGCCGCACGAAGGGGTCCACCGAGGCCGCGGCGTTGGCCACGTCGGTGAAGTACTTCAGGATCGAGCCGGCCGAAGGCCACAGGAAGGCCAGCACCACCATGCGCCGGCCGGTGAAGTGGCGCAGCTGCGCGGCCTGCGCCGACGCGCGCGGCAGGGTGTTGTTGGAGCCGTGCACGTAGACCAGCAGGTCGTGGCTCGGGCTGGCCGCCAGCGCCTTGTCGACCAGCGCGAAGAAGGCCCGGGCGTCGGGCAGGTCGGCCACCTTGTCGGTGGGGCCGATCGAGGCCAGCGGCTCGAGCAGCTCGAGCTGCACGATCGGCCGCTGGTCGGGGTCGTCGCTGGTCGACAGCCGGTGCAGCGCCTCCCAGGTCAGCGTCTCGTCGCCGATGCGCACGTGGGCCACGCCCAGGCGCAGCCGCTCGCTGGGCAGCGCGGTGTGCAGCGGCTCGGGCTTCTCGACGATCGCGCCGCGGTTGGTGGCGTACAGCACCGGCACGTCGGTGCCCAGCAGCTTGTTGCCGGCCGCCGCGAAGGGGTCGATGTCGGTATCGCGGAAGCTCACCGGCGTGGGCATCAGCCGCACCGGGGATTCGCAGGCGCTCAACACGACGCCGAGCAGCAGCAGCGACAACAGCCGGGCGGTTCGCATGGGGTTCGAAGCAAGAGGGGTGGTCCGGGATTTTCACCGGGCGGCACAATCGCCTCCGTGGCGGCCCCCCGGCCGGCCGGGCGCCCGGTGCGCGTAGACGATGCGAAGGTGGTGGCGACCCATTCTCCTGGCCCTGGCCGCGCTGCTGCTGTTGCTGGCCGGGCTGGGGTGGTGGCTGGTGCAGGGCTTCGACAGCGAGCGCGCCAAGCGCATCGCCAGCGACTGGATGCGCACGCACCAGCAGCGCGAGCTGGTGTTCGACGGCCCGTTGCGGCTGCAGCTGTGGCCGCAGCCGGCGCTGGCGGTGCAGCGCGTCAGCCTGTCCGAGCGCGGCCGGCCCGACCAGGTCTTTGCGCGCATCGAACATGCCGCGCTGGCGTTGCACCTGCAGCCGCTGCTCTCGCGGCGCGAGATCGAAGTCGAGAGCATCGAAGCGCGCGGCGTGACGCTGCGTTTCACCCGCGATGCCGCGGGCGCGCGCAACATCGACGACCTGCTCGAGCGCATCGCCAGCGGCGAGCCGGGCAGCGGCAAGCCCTTCACCATCGACCGCGTGGTGCTCGCCGATGTCGAGCTGGTCATCGCCGACGCGCTGGCCGGCGTGCAGGGCAGGCTGTCGATGCCGCAGTTCAGCCTCGGTGCGTTCGGCCCCGGCTTGCGCTCGCCGCTGCAGCTCGAGGCCCAGGCCGTCCTGAGCGAGCCGGCGTTGAACGCGGCGCTGAAGCTGCAGGCCGCCCTGTCGCTGCTGCCGGCGCCGCAGGCCGGCGCGCCGCCGCCGGTGCGGCTGGACAAGACCGTTCTGAGCCTGCGTGGCCAGGGCTTCGATCTCGCGGATCTGGATGCACGGCTGCAGGCCGAGACGGTGCGGCTGGAATACGGCGCCGAGCAGGGCTTCGGCGACAGCCGCGTGGAGATCGAGGACGCCCGGCTGCAGTTCGGCGGCAAGCGCATGGGCTGGCGCATCGACAGCGGGAAGCTGGGCTTGGCGCGGCTGCGCCTGGACATCCTGCAGCGCCGCTTGCAGCTGGACCAGCTGGCGTTGCAGTTGCAGGGCCAGCGCGCGGACACGACGCTGGCCGGGCAGCTGCGTTGGCCCACGCTGGACGTGCATGCCGACCGCCTGCAGGGCAGTGCCGTCGAAGGCGAGCTGACGCTCGGCGGCGACCAGCGGCTGCAGTTGCGCCTGAGCTCGCAGCCGCCCAGCGGCGCGTTCGAGCGCATCACGCTGCCCGAGCTGCATCTGGACATCGACGGCCGGTTCGGCAGCAGCGCGCTGAAGGGCCGCGCCGACACGACGCTGCTGCTCGAGCCTGCGACACCGGCCGCCACCCTGCAGGCGCTGAGCCTGCAGCTCAGCGTCGACGATCCTTCACTGCCCGCGCTGCAGCTGGCGTTGCGCGGGCAGGCCCGGCTGACGGCCGCCAGCGGCTCCGGCCATGTCGAGGGCGTGGTCAACGAGCAGCGTGTCGACGCCCGTTTCGACGCCCAGCTGGACCGGGTGCGGCCCTTCGTCGACCTGCAGGCCAACCTCGGCACGCTCGACCTGACCCGCTTCGCCGCCCCGGCGCAGCGCGGCGCCGCGCCGGCACCGGCCGCAGCGGACATGCGCATCAACCTGCATCCGCTGCGCGCGCTGGACGCGCGGCTGCGGCTCAATGCGACGCAGCTGCTGAACCCGCCCTACCGCATCGATGCGCTGGCGCTGCAGGCCAGCATCGACAACGGCCGCCTGAGCCTGCAAAGCGCCACCGGCCGCGCCTGGGGCGGGCGCTTCGAAGCCAGCGGCAGCGCCGATGCCGGCAGCAACAG
>DAORHX010000300.1:0-4975 GCA_035438245.1 Rubrivivax sp. | reverse complement strand
CGGCCTTGCGGTAGTTGGTGGCCAGCTGGTCGGCGATCAGCGGCTTCTTCTCGTACACGCGCAGGATCGCGCCGTGCGCGACCACGCAGTACAGGCACTGGTTCACCGCCGAGGTGGCGACGATGATCATCTCGCGCTCGCCCTTGCTCAAGGAGCCGGTGTCCTTGAGCAGCAGCGCGTCGTGGTAGGCGATGAACGCGCGCCACTCGGCCGGGCGGTGCGCCAGCGCCAGGAAGACGTTGGGCACGAAGCCGGCCTTTTCCTGTACCTCGAGGATGCGCGCGCGCAGGTCCTCGGGCAGGTCCTTCAGGTCGGGCACCGGGTAGCGGCTGATGGCGAGGGTCATGCGGGTTCTCCTTGGGTCTTGACGCCGAACTGCATCGCGTGCAGCCGAGCATACAGGCCGCCGTGGGCCAGCAGCTCGGCGTGCGTGCCCTGCTCGACGACGCGGCCGGCTTCCATCGCCACCACGCGGTCGGCATGTTCGATGGTCGACAGCCGGTGCGCGATGACCAGCGTGGTGCGGCCTTGCATCAGCCGGTCCAGCGCCTCCTGCACCGCGCGCTCGGACTCGCTGTCCAGTGCCGAGGTGGCCTCGTCGAGGATCAGGATCGGCGCGTCCTTGTAGATGGCGCGCGCGATCGCCAGCCGCTGGCGCTGGCCGCCCGACAGCTGGTTGCCGTTGTGGCCGATCATCGTGTCGATGCCCTGCGGCAGGCCGTCGGCGAAGTCCAGCAGGCTGGCGCTGCGCAGCGCGGCGCGCACGCGCTCGCGGTCGACGCTGGCACCCAGCGCGACGTTCGTCGCGATGCTGTCGTTGAACAGCACCACGTCCTGGCTGACCAGCGCGAACTGCCGGCGCAGCGCATGCACGTCCCATTCGGCCAGCGGCACGCCGTCGAGCAGCACCTCGCCGGCGCTCGGGTCGACGAAACGCGGCAGCAGATGCACCAGCGTCGACTTGCCGGCGCCGGAAGGCCCGACCAGCGCCACCACCTCGCCGGCGTGCACGCGCAGGTTCAGCCGGTCCAGCGCCAGCGACTGGTCGTCGGCATAGCGCAGGCTGACGTCGCGCAGCTCGATCTCGCCGCGCACGTGCGCCGGCGCGTGCGGGCCGCAGGCCTGGCTCGGGCTGGCGTCGATCAGTGCACCGCCGCGTTCGAGCGCCGCCGTGCCGCGCGTGATCTGCCCGGTCACGTCGGACAGCTTCTTGATCGGCGCCAGCAGCATCAGCATCGCGGTGATGAACGACGCGAAGCCGCCGACGGTGGTGCCGCCGGTGCGGCTTTGCCACAGCGCGACGACGATCACGCCCGAGATCGCACAGGCGGTCAGCGTGTGCGTCACCGGCGTCATCAGCGCGGAGGCGGCCACCGACTTCATCGTCAGCCGGCGCAGCAGGTGGCTCTGCCGCTCGAAGCGCTGCGTCTGCTGCGGCGCGCCGCCGTGCAGCCGCACGATGCGCCAGGCGAGCACGTTCTCCTCGATCACGTAGGCCAGCTCGTCGGTGGCCTGCTGGCCGGCCAGCGTGATGCGCCGGATGCGCCGGCTGATCAGCCGCACCGCCACCGCCACCAGCGGGAACATCACGCCGACGAACAGCGTGAGCTTCCAGTTCAGCCAGATCAGGTAGCCCAGCAGCGCCGTCAGCGTCAGGCTCTCGCGCACCAGCGCCAGCAGCGCGGTGACCAGCAGTTGTGCGCCCTGCTGCACCTCGTAGACCAGGATGTTGGTCAGCTTGCTGGCGGTGTGCCGCGTGAACAGCGACGGATGGGCGTCGAGGATGCGGGCGAACATCGCGCCGCGCAGGTTCAGCACACCCTGGTTCGCCGTCCATGCCAGCGCGTACTGCGCGATGAAACTGGTGGCGCTGCGCAGCACGAAGACGCCGATGATGATCGCCGGCACCAGCCACAGCGCCCACTGGCTCTGGCCGAAGCCGTCGTCGAGCAGCGGTTTCATCAGCGCCGGCAGCACCGGCTCGGTGGCCGCTGTGACCAGCGAGGCGATGGCCGCGACCACGACCCCCTTCTTGCCGGACCTGAAGTACGGCCGGAGGCGGGCGAAGCGCTGCGTCAACGTGCTCATGAAGGAAAGGGCGCGCCGCGGGTCGCAGCTCGGGCCGCGGTGATTATCGCGTTGGCGGGCGGCGGGCTTGCCTACAATCGGCGCCGAGCACGCTGTGGCCACCCCCCGATGGAACTGTGGAATGGTGCGCTGCTCTATGCAACAGGCCCGAGCGGCCGCAAGACGAACTACCAGCCCGACTTCTCAGTGATTCGACGCACGCGCCTCGCCCTCGACCCCATGACCTGGCCGCGCCGCCGTTTCATCGGTGCGCTGGCCGCCACCGCCGCCGCGCCGGCTGCCGCGCAGTTCCGCGTCGAGATCACCGGCATCGGCGGCACGCAGATCCCGGTGGCCGTCGCCACCTTCCGCGACGAGGCGAACGCGCCGGCGCCGGTGGCCGCCATCGTGCGCGCCGACCTGCAGCGCAGCGGCCTGTTCCGCATCGTCGACGTGCCCGGCAACTTCGACGAGTCCAGCCGCATCAACATCGCCGAATGGCGCGGCCGCGGCGCCGACGCGCTGGCCGTCGGCTCGGTGTCGCGGCTGGCCGACGGGCGCTTCGACGTGCGCTTCAAGCTGTGGGACCTGGTCAAGGGCGAAGAACTGCTGGGCCAGAGCCATGCGGCGCTGCCGGCCGACATGCGGCTGGCGGCGCACCGCATTGCCGATTCGATCTACCAGAACCTGACCGGCGAGCGCGGCGTGTTCTCCACACGCATCGCCTACGTGACGAAGGCCGGCAACCGCTATTCGCTGCATGTCACCGATGCCGACGGCGAGGGCGGGCAGATCGCGCTGACCAGCCCCGACCCGATCATCTCGCCGGCCTGGTCGCCCAGCGGCAGGGAGCTGGCCTACGTGTCCTTCGAAAGCCAGAAGGCCGTGGTCTGGGTGCAGGACGTGCTGTCCGGGCAGCGCCGCATGATCGCCAACTTCCGCGGCTCGAACAGCGCGCCGGCCTGGTCGCCCGACGGCCGCGAGCTGGCGCTGACGCTGTCGCGCGACGCCATCGCGCAGATCTACCTGATGTCGCGCGACGGCGGCACGCCACGCCGCCTGACGAACAGCCCGGCCATCGACACCGAGCCGGCGTTCACGCCCGATGGCCGACAGATCTACTTCGTCAGCGATCGCGGCGGCGGGCCGCAGATCTACCGCATGCCGGTGGCCGGCGGCAACGCCGAGCGTGTCAGCTTCAGCGGCAGCTACAACGTCAGCCCGGCGATCAGCCCGGATGGCCGCACGCTGGCCTACATCACGCGCCAGGGCGGATCGGCCTTCAAGGTGATGGTGCAGGATCTCGGCGGCGGCACGCCCGTGGCCATCACCGACACCAGCGACGACGAAAGCCCGAGCTTCGCACCCAACGGGAGGCTGCTGGTCTACACCAGCCGCGCCCAGGGGCGCGATGTGCTGATGACGACCACGCTGGACGGCAAGATCAAGAGCCGCCTGCTGACCACCGGCGCCGACATGCGCGAGCCAGCCTGGGGCCCCTTCGGCCGCTGAGGCAGCCGCTGCGCGCGACGCCGCCGACCATTCCCATCACGGAGGACCACGATGCACCACCCCCGACGCACCCTTGCTGCCGCCACGCTGGTGTTGGCCTTCGGCGGCCTGCTGGCCGGCTGCAGTTCGACCAAGCTCGACGACGCGCCGGTCGAAAGCCGCAACGTGCCGGCCGACAGCGCTGCGCGCGCCGGCGCCGGCGCCGGGGGCAGCGGCACCGCGCAGTCGAATGTCGCGACGGTCGACCTGTCGAAGCAGGGCGGCGGTGCCGCCGCCGGCTTGCTGGCGCAGCGCACCGTGTTCTTCGACTTCGACAGCTTCGTCGTCAAGGACGAATACCGCCCGATGCTCGAGGCGCATGCCAAGGTGCTCAGCGCCAACCGCAGCAAGCGCATGATGCTCGAAGGCCATACCGACGAGCGCGGCAGCCGCGAATACAACCTGGCGCTCGGCCAGAAGCGCGCCGAGGCGGTGCTGCGCTCGATGGTGCTGCTGGGGGTGCAGGATGCGCAGCTCGAAGCCGTCAGCTTCGGCGAGGAAAGGCCCGCGATGCCGGGCAGCGACGAGGCCTCGTGGGCCAAGAACCGTCGTGTCGAACTGAAGGATCGCTGATGTTTCTTCGCCGCGCCGCGCTGTGCGCGTTCGTCGCCGTGGCTGCGCTGCCGGCGCAGGCGCAGCTGTTCGCCGACGACGATGCGCGCAAGGCCATCCTCGACCTGCGTGCGCGGCTGGCGCAAAGCGAGGAGCAGGCCAAGGCGCGCAACGCCGAACTCGCCGAGCAGATCCAGACGATGCGCCGCAGCCTGCTCGACATGAACAGCCAGCTCGAGGCGGTGCGCGCCGAGGCGGCGCGGCTGCGCGGCAGCAACGAGCAGCTGCTGCGCGACGTGTCCGAACTGCAGCGCCGCCAGCGCGACGTGGCGCAGGCGGTCGACGACCGGCTGCGCAAGGTCGAGCCGCAGAAGGTGTCGTTCGAGGGCCGCGAGTTCATGGTCGACCCCGAGGAGAAACGCCAGTACGACGAGGCCGTTGCGCTGCTGCGCGGCGGCGAGTTCGACAAGGCCAGCCAGGCGTTCACCGCCTTCGTCGCACGCTGGCCGGCCAGCGGCTATGGCGCGGCGGCACGCTACTGGCAGGGCAACGCGCTGTACGGCAAGCGCGACTACAAGGAGGCGATCGCCGCCTTCCGCGCGTTCCTGGCCAAGGCGCCCCAAAGCGAACGCGCCAGCGAGGCCATGCTGGCCATCGCCAACAGCCAGGCCGAGATGAAGGACAAGCCGGCGGCACGCAAGACGCTGGACGAGCTGATCAAGGCCTACCCGAAGTCCGAGGCCGCGGTGGCGGCCAAGGAACGCCTGGCGGCATTGAAATGATGCCCCCCCGCGGCGCCCTCGGC
>DAORHX010000299.1:0-4975 GCA_035438245.1 Rubrivivax sp. | reverse complement strand
AGCGGCCGTCGGCGGCGAAGCGCCAGCCGTGGTACGGGCACTCCAGCACGCCGCCCTGCACGCGGCCCAGCGACAGCCGCGCACCACGATGCGGGCAGCGGTCGTCGAAGGCCGCTGTGCCCTCGTCCCCCTGCCACAGCACCAGCGGCTGCTCGAAGTGGCAGGCCGGCACACAGCGGCCGGGCGTCAGCTCGCTGGCCGCGGCCAGCGGCAACCACCAATCGGACAGTGCGCTCATGGAGTGTTCGGCGATCCCTTCAGAGCGACCGCCGCGCAGGCGGCCGCAGGCCGTAGGGGGTGGGCCTATTTGCCGCTCGGGATCTTGCCTTCGACGCCCTTGACGTAGAAGTCGACCTTGTCCTTCCAGGCCTGGTCGGGCATCGCGTCCTTGGGCAGTCGCTCCTTGCCTTCGCTGTCGACGATCGGGCCCTTGAACGGGTCCATCGTGCCGTCCTTGTAGCCGGCCTTGACCTCGTCGACCTTCTTCTTGATGTCCTCGGGCACGGCGTCGGCGATCTTGATCACGCCGTTGGCGTCTTCCTTGTAGCCCCAGATGGTGCGCTCGGACTTCCAGCTGCCGTCCATCACGCTCTTCACGGCCTGCTTGTAGTACGGGCCCCAGAACACCATGTTCGACGCCAGGTGCGCCTTCGGCGCCACCGCGCTCATGTCGGCGTCCCAGCCGAAGGCGAACTTGCCGTTCTTCTCGGCCGTCTGCAGCACCGCCGACGAGTCGGTGTTCTGCAGCAGCACGTCGGCGCCGGCGTTGATCAGGCTCTGCGCGGCCTCGGCTTCCTTCGGCGGGTCGAACCAGGTGCTGATCCACACCACCTTGGTCTTGATCTTCGGGTTGACGGTCTGCGCACCGAGCGTGAAGGCGTTGATGTTGCGCAGCACCTCGGGGATCGGGAAGCTGCCGACGAAGCCCAGCGTGTTGGTCTTCGTCATCGCGCCGGCGATGATGCCCGACAGGTACGCGTCCTGATAGAAGCGCGTGTCGTACACGCCCATGTTGGCGGCCTGCTTGTAGCCGGTGGCGTGCTCGAACTTGACGTCGGGGAACTCGCCCGCCACCTTCAGCGTCGGCTCCATGTAGCCGAAGCTGGTGGTGAAGATGATCTTGTTGCCCTGCGCCGCCAGGTCGCGGATGACACGCTCGGCGTCGGCGCTTTCGGGCACCTTCTCGACGAAGGTGGTCTTGACCTTGTCGCCGAACTCGGCCTCGACCGCCTTGCGGCCCTGGTCGTGGGCATAGGTCCAGCCGGCATCGCCGACCGGGCCGATGTACACCCAGGCGGCCTTCAGCGGCTCGGCCGCCGGCGCGGCGGCGGGTGCGGCGGCCTGCGGCGCCGGCTCTTCCTTCTTGCCGCAGCCGGCCAATGCGACCAGCGCGCCGATGGCCGTCCAGCCCAGCAGGCTGCGTTTGGATAGGTTGCTCATGCGGTGACTCCTGTGCAAGGGGGGGCTAGAAATGATCTGACCAACGAGTTGAGCGGCCGCCTTCGCGGCCCGCTCCAACGAGAAAACAATTATGTGCCGGGGTGGAAGGGCTTCCCGAGCGAGGCCGGCATGTTGATGCGGATCCACGTCGGGTTGCGGCTGATGACGGCCAGCACGACGATGGTCGCCACATAGGGCAGCATCGCCAGCAGCTGGCTCGACACGGCGACGCCGGCGCCCTGCAGCGCGAACTGCGCCATCGTCACGCCGCCGAACAGGTACGCGCCGAGCAGCACGCGCAGCGGCCGCCAGGTGGCGAAGGTGGTCAGCGCCAGCGCGATCCAGCCGCGCCCGGCAACCAGCCCTTCGACCCACAGCGGCGCATAGACCACCGACAGGAAGGCCCCGGCGACGCCGCACAGCGCGCCGCCGGCGATCAGCGCGGCCAGGCGGATCCAGCGCACCTTGTAGCCCAGCGCATGCGCCGACTCGGGCGACTCGCCGACCGCACGCAGCACCAGCCCGGCGCGGCTCTTGTACAGGAACCACATCGTCGCGCCGATCAACGCGATGGCGATGTAGACCATCGGATGGTGGCGGAACAGCGCCGGCCCGATGAACGGGATCTGGCTCAGGCCCGGCACTTCGAACGGCGTGCGTTCCGACAGCTTCTGGCCGACGAAGCCGATGCCGACGAAGGCGGAGAAGCCGTAGCCGAACAGGCTCAGCGCCAGGCCGGTCGCGTACTGGTTGGTGTTCAACCAGATCACCAGCGCACCGAAACCCGCGGCGAGCGCGCCGCCGGCCAGCGCGCCGGCGACGAAGGCCGCGGTATCGCTGCCGGTGGTGAACGCCGCGGCGAAGCCGGCGATGGCCGCCACCAGCATCATGCCCTCGGCGCCGAGGTTCAGCACCCCGGCCTTCTCGTTGATCAGCAGGCCCAGGCCGGCCAGCGCCAGCGGCGTGCCCGAGGCCAGCGTGGCGGCGATCAGCAATGCAGCTTGGTCCATGGCAGCGGCCTTCTCAGTGTGCGGCCGCGAGCGCCGAGCGCACGCGGATGCGGTAGTGGATGAGCGTGTCGCAGGCCAGCAGCACCAGCAGCAGCAGGCCCTGGAACACACCGGTCAGTGCGTTCGGCAGACCCAGCCGCGACTGGCCGAGCTCGCCGCCGATGACCATCATCGACAGCAGCAGCCCCGCGAAGATGATGCCCACCGGGTTCAGCCGGCCGACGAAGCAGACGATGATCGCCGTGAAGCCCAGCCCCGTGGAGACATGCGGCGTGATCTGCCTGAAGGTGCCGATCGCCTCCATGCTGCCGGCCAGGCCCGCGAGCCCGCCGGACACCAGCAGCGCGGTCCACAGCGAGGTGCTGGCAGAGAAGCCCGCGTAGCGCGCGGCCGCCGGCGCCAGCCCGCCGACCTGCAGCTGGTAGCCGCGGAACATGCGGAACATGAACACCCAGACCAGCGCCACCAGCGCCAGTGCGATGGCGAAGCCGATGTGCAGCCGCGTGCCCGGCAGCAGGTTGGGCAGCCAGGTCGAGGCGTCGAAGTTCTTCGTCTGCGGGAAGTTGAAGCCGCCCGGGTCCTTCCACGGGCCGAACACCATGTAGTTGACCAGCTGCTGCGCCACGTAGACGAGCATCAGGCTGACCAGGATCTCGCTGGCATTGAACTTGTCGCGCAGCAATGCGGTGAGGCCCGCCCAGGCCATGCCGCCGAGCACGCCGCCGAGCAGCACCAGCGGCACCGCGACGATCTTCGGCAGCACCACGCCGTGCGTCGTCAGCCACAGCGCAACGCCGCCGCCGGCGAGCACGCCGAGCAGGAACTGCCCCTCGGCGCCGATGTTCCAGACGTTGGAGCGGTAGCACACCGCCAGGCCGAGCGCGATGGTGATCAGCGGTGTCGCCTTCAGCAGCATCTCGCTGAACTGGCGCAGGTTGGACAGCGGCTCGACGAAGAACACGCCCAGGCCGCGCACCGGGTCCTTGCCGAGCGCGACGAACAGCAGCGCCGCCAGCACGGCGGTGATGACCAGCGCCAGCAGCGGCGACAGCAGCGACATCAGCTTCGACGGCTGCGGACGGGCTTCAAGCCTGAGCATGGCGTACTCCCAGCGGTTGCGCGGCCGTGGCGGCCGGGGCGGCGGCCGCGGCCTCCTTGGCCCACAGCCCGGACATCCATTCGCCGATGCGCTCGACGCTGGCGTCGGCGGTGGCGATCGACGGCGACATGCGCCCCTGCGCGATGACGATCAGCCGGTCGGCGATCTCGAACAGCTCGTCGAGCTCCTCGCTGACCACCAGCAGCGCGCAGCCGGCATCGCGCAGCTTCAAGAGCTCGCCGCGGATCAGCGCCGCCGCGCCGACGTCGACGCCCCAGGTCGGCTGGCTGACGATCAGCAGCTTGGGCTTGGCATCGATCTCGCGGCCGACGATGAACTTCTGCAGGTTGCCGCCGGACAGGCTCTTCGCCGCCGCGCCGGTGCCGCCGCAGCGCACGTTGAAGCGCTCGATCAGCCTGGCGGCCAGCAGCTCGACCTGGCTGACGCGGATCCAGCCCGCCGCGCTGACGCCTTCCCTGCGCGTCAGCAGCGTGTTGTGCGCCAGGCTCATCACCGGCACCGCGCCGCGGCCGAGCCGCTCCTCGGGCACGAAGTGCAGGCCCGCGCGGCGCCTTCGTCGCGGCGAATGGCGCGCGATGTCCTTGCCGAACAGCATCACCGAGCCGGCCGGCGCACGCGCGTCCTCGCCCGACAGCGCCGCCATCAGCTCCTGCTGGCCGTTGCCCGAGACGCCGGCGACGCCGACGATCTCGCCGGCGCGCACCTCGAAGCCGATGTCGGCGAGCGTCGTGCCGAACTGGTCCGACTTGGCCATCGACAGGCCCTTCACCGCCAGCACCACGTCGCCGGCCCTGCCCTGCTGGTGCTGCAGCTGCGGTGGCTCGGCGCCGATCATCAGCTTGGACAGCCCGGCGTTGCTTTCGCTGCGCGGGTCGACCATGCCGGTGACCTTGCCGCCGCGCAGCACGGTGCAGTTGCTGCACAGCTCGCGGATCTCGTCGAGCTTGTGGCTGATGTACAGGATCGAGCAGCCGTCCCGGGCCAGCTGGCGCAGCGTGACGAAGAGCTTCTGCACCGCCTGCGGCGTCAGCACCGAGGTCGGCTCGTCCAGGATCAGCAGCTTCGGGCTGGTCAGCAGCGCGCGCACGATCTCGACGCGCTGGCGCTCGCCGACGGACAGCGAGTGCACCGGGCGCAGCGGCTCGACGTCCAGGCCGTAGTCCTTGCTGACCTTGGCGATGCGCTCGGTGACGGCGGCCAGCGACATCGCCTTGTCCAGGCCGAGCCAGACGTTCTCGGCCGCGGTCAGCGTATCGAACAGGCTGAAGTGCTGGAACACCATGCTGATGCCCAGCGCGCGCGCCTGCTGCGGGTTCCTGATCTCGACCTTCTCGCCGTTCCAGCGCATCTCGCCCTCGTCGGGCCGCACCGCGCCGTAGATCATCTTCATCATCGTGCTCTTGCC
>DAORHX010000298.1:0-4979 GCA_035438245.1 Rubrivivax sp. | reverse complement strand
CCGGCGACGCCGGCGCAGGCGCGCTGAAGGCCGGGCATGGCGACGTCGCCCCCGGCCCACGAGCCCGATCCGGCCCCCGCCGCGCGCCGCGGCGGCGTGCCAGACGTGGCGGTGTTCTCGAC
The DNA here is from genome assembly GCA_035438245.1 of Rubrivivax sp. Classification (GTDB taxonomy): domain Bacteria; phylum Pseudomonadota; class Gammaproteobacteria; order Burkholderiales; family Burkholderiaceae_C; genus Rubrivivax. The sequence goes on along the minus strand of DAORHX010000298.1, from coordinate 4,857 downwards.
CCAGAGCTACGACCGGCAGTTCCTCGACGCCGCCAACGCGCAGGGCATCTGCAGGCTGCACTACTTCGACGCGGCGCTCGGTGCCGACACCGTCGGCCTGGCCGCCGGGCACGAGGGGGTGTGCGTGTTCGTCAACGATGTCGCCGATGCCGGCGTGCTGCGCACATTGGCGGCCCACGGCACGCGGCTGCTGGCGCTGCGCTGCACCGGCTTCAACAACGTCGACCTGGCCGCCGCACGCGCCCACGGCGTGCGCGTGGTGCGCGTCAGCACCTATTCGCCGTATTCGGTGGCCGAGCACGCGGTGGCCCTGCTGCTGGCGCTGGTGCGGCGCATCCCGCGCGCCTGGTACCGCACGCGCGACGGCAACTTCATGCTCGACGGCCTGCTCGGCTTCGACCTGCACGGCCGCACTGTGGCGGTGATCGGCACCGGCCGCATCGGCCTGGAGTTCGCGCGCATCATGTGCGGCTTCGGCTGCACGGTGCTGGGCCACGACGCCCACGAGAACGCCGCGTTCACCGCGCTCGGCGGGCGCTACGTCGGCCTGGACGAGGCGCTGGCGCAGGCCGACGTGGTGTCGCTGCACTGCCCGCTGACGCCGCAGACGCATCACCTGATCGACGCGCGCCGGCTGGCGGCGTGCAAGCCGGGCATGATCCTGGTCAACACCAGCCGCGGCGGGCTGGTCGACACCGCGGCCGTCATCGACGCGCTGAAGTCGCAGCGCCTGGGCGGCGTGGCCATCGACGTCTACGAACAGGAAGCCAGCCTGTTCTTTCGCGACTGGTCGACCGAGATCATGACCGACGACCTGCTCGAGCGGCTGCTGTCCTTCCACAACGTCATCGTCACCGGACACCAGGCCTTCTTCACGCGCGAGGCGATGAGCACCATCAGCCGCACCACCATCGACAGCATCGGCCAGTTCGCGCGCGGCGAGGCGCTGAGCGAAGAACTGGTCATCGACTGAACCGGCCCCGCCAGGAGAAACAGATGCAGGCCATCGGAAGCTTCCTCGACGCGCAGCCGTTCATCGCGTTGTTCCTCGTCGTCGGCCTGGGCTACGCGCTGGGCCGCGTGCGGGTGGCGGGGTTTTCGCTGGGCATCGGCGCGGTGCTGTTCGTGGGGCTGGCGGTCGGCGCCATCGCGCCCAAGGCCACGCCGCCGGGGCTGTTGGGCAGCATCGGCCTGATCCTGTTCCTGTACTGCACCGGCATCCAGTACGGCCGCACCTTCTTCAAGGGCCTGGTCAGCAGCTTCGGCTTGCGCGCCAACCTGCTCGCGGCGGTGGCGGTGGTGGCCGGCAGCGCCGCCGCGCTGCTGTGCGCGCGCTGGTTCGGCTTCAGCGTCGAAAGCGCCACCGGCATGTTCGCCGGCTCGCTGACCAGCACCGCCAGCCTGCAGACGGCGATCAGCGTCTCGGGCAGCAGCCTGCCCGCCGTGGCCTACGCCATCGCCTATCCGTTCGGCGTGTTCGGCCCGATCCTGCTGTTCTTCATCACCCACAAGCTGCTGCGGCCGAAGGTCGAGGCGGTGGGCAGCCAGCACCTGCAGGCGGTGGAACTCAGCGTCGACGACGCCGGCCTGGTGGGCCGCACGGTCGGCGAGGTGCGGCAAAGGCTGCCGTCGGGCACCGGCACCACGGTGCTGCGCCGGGGCGGCAGCAACCGGTTCGTCGACCGGGACACGGTGCTGCAGGCCGGCGACCTGTTGCTGGTGTCCGGGCAGCCCGCCGCCATGGGCAAGCTGAAGCTGGCCCCCGAACACGCAGACATCCGCAGCGACCGCCACGACCTGGACCTGGTGCTGGTCTACGTCTCGCGCGAGGCGCTGGTCGGGCAGCGGCTGGACCAGTTGCCGCTGCCGACGGAGTTCCCCTGCCGCATCCTGCAGGTGCGCCGCGGCGACGTCGACCTGGTGCCGACTGCGGACCTGGTGCTCGAGTACGGCGACCAGCTCGGTGTGCTGGCACCGCCCGAGCACCTGGGCAAGTTCAGCAAGCTGTTCGGCGATTCGGTCAATGCCGAGGCGCAGTTCTCGTTCATGTCCTTCGGCCTGGGCATGGCCGCCGGCGGCCTGCTCGGCCTGGTGCCGATTCCGATCCCGGGCCTCGGCACGGTGAGCCTGGGCGCGGCCGGCGGCGTGATCGTCACCGCGCTGGTGCTGGGCTACCTGCGCCGGCTCGGGCCCTTCGACTGGAGCCTGCCGCAGGTGGCCAACACCATCCTGCGCAATTTCGGGCTCACGCTGTTCCTGGCCGGCGTGGGCATGTCCTCGGGCGAGCCCTTCGTGCGCAACATCGCGCAGGACGGGCTGCCGCTGCTGCTGGCCGGCGTGATCCAGGTGGCGGTGGTGGTGCTGATCGTGATCCTCGGCGGCTGGTTCGTGCTGCGCATGAAGTACGACGACCTGCTGGGCATCGCCTCGGGCGCCACCGGCAACCCCGCCATCCTGGCCTACGGCAACCAGCTGACGCCCACCGGCCGGCCCGACCTGGGCTACGCGATGATCTTCCCGGGCGTGGGCACCATCCTGAAGATCGTGCTGGTGCAGGTGATGCTGAGCTGGGGGGGCTGAGCGCCGGGCGCCGTGGCTATCTTCGCGGCAGCAGCGCCAACAGCAGCTTGAAGGCGTACAGCACGGCCAGGGTGCCGACCAGATCGCCGATCAGCATCACGAAGATGTCGGCGGGGTCGGCTTTGGGGTCGTTCATGCCCATGAAGACCAGGCTGTGCAGCAGCGCGCTGCAGGTCGCACTGGCGATGGCGAGTTGCGCCAGGGTGGCGACGCTCAACCCGCCGAGATCGGGCTTCAGGTTCAGCGGCTCGCGCATGATGGTCACCGCCAGCAGCGGCGCCAACGCCGACATCGGCGCGGCGGCGAGCACCGCCGGCGACCAGATGCCGAACACCTGGCTGCTGGTGACCATGGCGCCGAGCCATAAACCCAGCGCCGCGGGCAGGCCCCAGACCAGCACGGCCACCAGGCGCAGCGCTGCGGGCAGGAAGATCCAGCTGGCCGCCTGCGTCTTCTCGAGCGGGGTGAAGGCCCAATCGTTCAGCCAGTACAAGCAGACCCACAGTCCGGCGGTGCCGGCGACGACGGCCAGGCGTCCGAGCAGGCGCGGGCGCGATGCTTCAGTTGTCACGCGCGGCCACATTCAGGCACTCACCGAGCCTGGCGAACCAGGGGGTCGCGGCGTCCAGGCTGGGGAACGAGGGCAGACCGCGCACCGTGTTCACCAGGTTGAGGAAGCACAGGCAGGTCTGGGAGAGGTCCTTGGGAGGGTTCACGGCCGTCGCTCTGCTGGGCCGGAATTGTCTTCCATTTGACAGGGGTTTCAGTCCCTGGTACCGCGCTTCGGCCGCAGCACGCGCACGGCGTCACACTGGGCCGCCGATGCACTCCACCGCGGCAGCGATCACCCGCTGCGGCTGGTCCCGGTACGGCGAATGCCGGCACTCGGGCAGCTCCAGCAAACGAGCCGCCGGCACAAGGCGCTGCAGGCGGTGAATCTGCTCCAGCGTGCCGTACTCGTCGTCCAGGCCCTGGATGGCCAGCAGCGGGCAGCGGATGCGCTCCAGCCCGGCCTCGATGTTCCAGCTGCGGAAGGCCGGGTCCAGCCAGATGCGGTTCCAGCCCCAGAAGGCGGAATCCACGTCGTCGTGGTGCCGTGCCAGGCGCTCGGGCAGGTCGGTGTGGGCGAAGGCCTCGCGCGCGCCTTCGATGCTCGTCACCGAGAGCGCTTCGACGAACAGGTGCGGCGCCATCAGCACCAGCCCGGCCACTGCCTCGGGGTGTCGCGCGGCGTAGAGCAGCGCGATCGAGGCGCCGTCGCTGTGGCCGAGCAGCCAGGGCGCTTCGTCGATGTGCAGCGCCTGCAGCAGCGCCGGCAGCAGTTCATGCGCCTGGCGGTGCATGTAGTCGACGCCCCAGCGTTCGTCGTGTGCGCGCGGTGTCGATTGTCCATAGCCCGGGCGCGAATAGACCAGGCCGCGGCAGCCGGCGGCGTCGCACAGCTCGCGCGGAAAGTCCTTCCACAGCGAACGCGACCCCAGGCCCTCGTGCAGGAAGACCAGCAGCGGGCGGCCCGTGCGCTCGCGACCGATCCATTCGTGCTCGATGCGCACGCGCCGGCCGCGCCAGTCGAGATCGACGAACTCGACTGCGCTCATGCGCCGGACTTGTGCGCTTCCTGCTCGCGCAGGCGGAAACGCTGGATCTTGCCGGTGGCGGTCTTCGGCAGGTCGGCCATGAACTCGATCTGGCGCGGGTACTTGTAGGGGGCGAGCTTGTCCTTGACGAAGGCCTTCAGCTCGTCTTCGCCGGCGGCTGCGCCGGGCTTCAGCACGACGAAGGCCTTGGTCTTGGTCAGCCCGTCGGCGTCGGTGACGCCGATGACGGCGGCTTCGAGCACCGCCTCGTGCTGCACCAGCGTGGCTTCGACCTCGAACGGCGACACGTAGACGCCGCTGACCTTGAGCATGTCGTCGCTGCGGCCGCAGTAGGTGTAGCTGCCGTCGTCGTTGCGCTGGTACTTGTCGCCGCTCTTGGTCCAGCCGCCCTGGAAGGTGTCGCGCGTCTTCGCCCGGTTGCCCCAGTACATCATCGCCGCCGACGGCCCGCGGATGTACAGGTCGCCGGCCTCGCCGTCGGGCACGGCGCTGCCGTCGTCGCCGCGCAGTTCGATGTCGTAGCCCGGCACCGGCCAGCCGGTGCTGCCGTAGCGCACCTTGCCCGGCAGGTTGGAGATGAAGATGTGCAGCATCTCGGTGGAGCCGATGCCGTCGATGATGTCGACGCCGAAGTGGCGCTTGAAGCGCTCGCCGATCTCCGCCGGCAGCGCCTCGCCGG
>DAORHX010000297.1:0-5003 GCA_035438245.1 Rubrivivax sp. | reverse complement strand
CGGCGTTGTCGGTGATCGGGCCGTAGGCGTCGAGCGCGACGACGATGCCGGCCATGCTCAGCATCGAAGTGGCGGCCACGGCGATGCCGAACAACCCGGCCAAGCCGTAGGACACCATGATGGCGATGCAGACGAAGATCACCGGCCAGGCGGTGGAGCGCATCGACACGCCCAGGCCGGCGATGATGTTGGTGCCGTGGCCGGTGGTGGACGCTTGCGCGATGTGCTTGACCGGGTTGTATTGCGTGCCGGTGTAGTACTCGGTGATCCACACCAGTGCGGCGGTCAGCACCAGGCCCACGGCGCAGGCGCCGAACAGTCGCATGTGCGTGCCGGCGCCCAGCGCGTCGGCCGGGATCACGGCGGTGGTGACGAAGTAGAAGGCGATCAGCGACAGCACGCCGGCCACCGCCAGGCCCTTGTACAGCGCCGGCATCACGTTCTTCATGCCGGGGCTGGCCTTGACGAAATAGCAGCCGATGATCGAGGCGATGATCGACACGCCGCCCAGCAGCAGCGGGTACACCGCGGCCTGCATCGCCGCGCCGCTGACCACCAGCGCACCAAGCGCCATGGTGGCGATGATCGTCACCGCATAGGTCTCGAACAGGTCGGCGGCCATGCCGGCGCAGTCGCCGACGTTGTCGCCCACGTTGTCGGCGATCACCGCCGGGTTGCGCGGGTCGTCCTCGGGGATGCCGGCCTCGACCTTGCCCACCAGGTCGGCGCCGACGTCGGCGCCCTTGGTGAAGATGCCGCCGCCCAGCCGCGCGAAGATCGAGATCAGGCTCGAGCCGAAGGCAAAGCCCAGCAGCGGCTTGAGCACGCTCGACAGCTTGGCATCGGCCGGCGCCGCGCCGAGCAGATACCAGAAGAAGATGCCCACGCCCAGCAGGCCCAGGCCGACCACCAGCATGCCGGTGATGGCGCCGCCCTTGAAGGCCACGTCCAGCGCCGGGCCGATGCCCTTGGTGGCGGCCTGCGCGGTGCGCACGTTGGCGCGCACCGAGACGTTCATGCCGATGAAGCCGCAAGCCCCCGACAGCACCGCGCCGAGCACGAAGCCGATGGCGCTGGTGACGTCCAGGAACACGGCGATCAGGATCGCCAGTACCACGCCGACCATGGCGATGGTCTTGTACTGTCGTGCCAGGTAGGCCGCGGCCCCCTGCTGGATCGCGCTGGCGATCTCCTGCATGCGGGCGTTGCCCGCGTCCTGCTTCAGGATCCAACTGCGCTGGACGAAGCCGTAGAGCACGGCCGCCAGGCCGCAAAGCAGCGCTATGTTCAGCGCCATGGAGGTCGAGATCAAGATGCTTCCTTTTTGCGTTCAGGCTGCCGGGGTGGGTTTTGCGTCCACTTCTGTGTTGCAGCCCGCAGGGTGCGGGGGGGTGGAATCGCGGCGCGCATACTACGGGAAAACGCGAACGGCCCTGCTGAGTGTTTTCCTGCGGTATTTGCGCGGCCTCAACAGTCAGTGCCTCGTTAGCCTCGATTCGTAGAATGCGGGCCAGCCACCACGAAAGGTCAGCGATGAGCCTGCACAACGTCACCCCGGGGCCGAAGGCGCCCGACGAGTTCAACGTGATCATCGAGATTCCGATGAATGCCGACCCGATCAAGTACGAGGTCGACCACGATACCGGCGCGCTGTTCGTCGACCGCTTCATGAGCACGGCGATGCACTACCCGTGCAACTACGGCTACATCCCGAACACGCTGGCCGACGACGGCGACCCGGTGGACGTGCTGGTGATCACGCCGGTGCCGCTGATTCCCGGCGTGGTGGTGGTGTGCCGCCCGCTGGGCGTGCTGAAGATGGACGACGAAGCCGGCGGCGACAACAAGCTGCTGGCCGTGCCGGTGCCGCGCGCGCTGACGCTGTACTCCAACTGGAACAAGCCCGAGGACCTGAACCCGATACGGCTGAAGTCGATCGAGCACTTCTTCGAGCACTACAAGGACCTGGAGCCGGGCAAGTGGGTCAAGGTGCGCGGCTGGGAAGGACCGGACAGCGCGCGTGCCGAGGTCGTGGAAGGCATGGCCAACTACAAGAAGGGCCGCGCGGCCTGAGGCTGCTGCGCGCCGTCAGGCGCGGGCGGTGCGTTCAGCCGCCCGGTTCATCGCGATACGGGTTGCGCTCGCGCAGTTCGTCGACGTAGTCGCCGATGCCGGCGCCCTCGCGCGCCAGATGGCGCGCCACCGCCTCGGCAAAGGCCGGATGGCGCAGCCAGTGCGCCGAGTGCGTCAGCACCGGCAGCAGACCGCGCGCCATCTTGTGCTCGCCTTGCGCGCCGCCCTCGAAGCGGCGATAGCGCTGTGCGATGCACCAGGCCAGCGGCTGGTAGTAGCAGGCCTCGAAATGCAGGCAGGGCACGAATTCGGTGCTGCCCCAGTAGCGCCCCCAGGCGTGGCCGCGCTGCGCGTCGACCGCCACCAGCGAGCAGGCCACGCGCCGGCCGCCGCGCTCGGCGACGAACATCACCCAGTGCCGCGCCATCGTGTGCTGCATGCGCGCGAAGAAGTCGCGCGTCAGGTAGGGCGTCGAATGGTGTGCCGCGTAGGTCAGCGTGTAGCAGTGGTGGAAGAAGTCCCACAGCGAGGTGTCGATCTGCTCGCCTTCGTGCACGGTGAAGGTGATGCCGGCTTCGGCGACGCGGCGTCGTTCCTGCGCGATCTTCTTGCGCTTGTCGCGCTGCAGGCCGGCGAGGAAGTCGTCGAAGTCGCCATACGGCGCGCCGCCGCGGTTGAGCCAGTGGAACTGCACCGTCCGGCGCAGCATCCAGCCGGCGTCGGCCGCGGCGTGGCGGTCGGTGTCGTCGATGAACAGCAGGTGCGCCGACGACAGCTGCGCGTCGTCGCACAGCCTGCGCAGCGCCGCCAGCAGCACGCGGCGCGAGGCATCGTCACGCGCCAGCAGCCGGCTGCCTGGTACCGGCGTGAACGGCACGGCGCCGAGCAGCTTGGGGTAGTAGCGCAGCCCATGGCGCTGGTAGGCGTCGGCCCAGGCCCAGTCGAACACGTACTCGCCATACGAATGGCTCTTCAGGTACAGCGCGCAGGACCCGAGCAGGCTGTCGCCGCGGCGCAGGCACAGCAGCTGGTTGGCCCAGCCGGTGTCGCCCACCGCGCTGCCCGATGCGTGCAGCGCCGACAGGTACTCATGGCGCATGAACGGCGTCGGTGCGCTCTGCGTGTCGAGCAGCGCATTCCAGGCGGCCGCGTCGACATCGGCGGGGTCGTCGTGAACGTGGATCAGCGTGTCGCTGCGGGGCAGGGAAGGGCTCATGCGGCGGCGTCGTGCGCGTTCGTGCGGCGTGGTGATCCATGATTAAATCGCGGCCATGCAATGCTCGCCGCGAGGTTCGACATGAAACAGATCACTGCCATCATCAAGCCCTTCAAGCTGGAGGAGGTGCGTGAGGCGCTGGCCGACGTCGGCGTGTCGGGCCTGACGGTGACCGAGGTCAAGGGCTTCGGCCGGCAGAAGGGCCACACCGAGCTGTACCGCGGTGCCGAGTACGTGGTGGACTTCCTGCCGAAGATGAAGATCGAGGTGGTGGTCAAGGACGCGGACGTCGAGCGCTGCATCGAAGCCGTGGTGCGCGCCGCCAAGACCGGCAAGATCGGCGACGGCAAGATCTTCGTCACGCCGGTGGAGCAGGTGGTGCGCATCCGCACCGGCGAGACCGACGAGGCCGCCGTCTAGGTGCGCGAATAGTCGTCCGGCGCGGTGGCACCGGCGGCCAGGCGGCCGAGCCGCTGCAGCAGCGCTTGCGGCTGCGCATCCACCTGCAGCAGCGCGCGCTGCTCCGGCTGCACGAAGCCGGCATCGGCCATGTCGGCGACGAAGGCCAGCAGCTTGTCGTAGTAGCCGCCGGTGTTCAGCAGGCCGACCGGCTTGTCGTGGTAGCCGAGCTGGCGCCAGGTCCAGACCTCGAACAGCTCCTCCATCGTGCCGATGCCGCCGGGCAGCGCGAGGAAGGTGTCGCTGCGCTCGGCCATCAGGCGCTTGCGCTCGTGCATCGTCTGCACGACATGCAGTTCGCTCAGGCCCGGGTGGCCCAGTTCGCGTTCCATCAGCGATTGCGGGATGACGCCGACGACGCGCGCGCCGGCCGCCAGCGCGGCTTCGGCGACTTCGCCCATCAGCCCGGCGCGGCCGCCGCCGTACACCAGTTGCCACCCCATGCGGCCGATCAGCGTGCCGGTGTCGCGCGCTGCGGCCGCGTGCTGTGGCCAGCGGCCGGCACGCGAGCCGCAATAGACGCACACGGAAATCGGTTCCAACGCTTGCCCCCGGTGACTGCGCACCCGGCGCATTGTGACGCGCGGTGCGTCAACGGCGGCGCTGCGGCGGCGGGCGGCATTGCACGAGGCGTGTGCCGCTGAGCAGGTCGTGCCAGTACTGGCGCTGACTGTTCAGCCGGGACGACAGCGCGTAGGCGAGCACGCCGATGGTCAGCGCCAGCGCGACGGCGCCACCGCTTTGCACGCCGGCCAGGAAGCTCCACAGCAGTGCAGGCAGGAACCACAGCCAACTGCACAGATAGCGCAGCAGCGCGCGCGCCATCGGCACCGGGCCGCCGTCCTTCGACTGCAGACGGATGTGCCAGGTCTTCATGGCCACCGTCTGCCCGCCGTGCGACCAGAACCAGCCGAAGTACGAGCCGAGCACGGCGAACAGGAAGCCCTGCAGGCCGTGCATGCCGACCAGCGCATGGCGCTGCTGCGTGACCAGGCCGTAGGCCAGTGCGGCGATCATCAGCACACCGAACAGCAGCACGCCTTCGTAGACGAAGGCGGCCAGCCGCCGCCGCAGGCTCGGCGTGGGCGCGAGCGGGCCGCCTGCGCCGGCGGGCGTCATTCCGGGGCGGAGGCGGATGAGGCCGGCGCTGCCGGCTGCGGCAGCAGCGTGCTGCGGTCGACCATGCCCTTGCCGGCGGCGATCTTCGGCTGCCCGGCCTGCGCATGCGCCGGCGGCGTCGCGGTCTTGGAGATCA
>DAORHX010000296.1:0-5004 GCA_035438245.1 Rubrivivax sp. | reverse complement strand
CCGACGCCGGTGGTCACGCCGCAGCCGATGTAGCAGACCTTGTCGAAGGGGGCGTCCTCGCGGATCTTCGCCAGCGCGATCTCGGGCACGACGATGTGGTTGGCGAAGGTGCTGGTGCCCATGTAGTGGAACAGCGGCTTGCCGTCCTTCGAGAAGCGGCTGGTCGCATCCGGCATCAGCCCCTTGCCCTGCGTCGCGCGGATCGCAGTGCACAAATTTGTCTTGCGCGACAGGCAACTCTTGCACTGCCGGCATTCGGGCGTGTACAGCGGGATCACGTGGTCGCCGGCCTTCAGCGAGGTGACGCCCGCGCCGACCTCGAGCACGACGCCCGCGCCCTCGTGGCCCAGGATCGACGGGAACAGCCCTTCGCTGTCGGCGCCCGACAGCGTGTACAGGTCGGTGTGGCAGATGCCGGTGGCCTTGATCTCCACCAGCACCTCGCCGGCGCGCGGGCCTTGCAGGTCCACGGTCTCGATGCTCAGCGGCGCGTTCACTTTCCAGGCCACGGCGGCGCGGGTCTTCATGGGGCACGGCTCCTGCGTTGTCGATGGCCCGCAGCATAGCGGCGATGCCATACTCTGCGGCCCCACGAATGGAGCCCGCATGTACCAGGCCCTGCTGATCGAGAAGGACGACGCCGGCTACCGCGCCGGCATCAAGTCGCTGGACGACGACCACCTGCCCGAGGGCGACGTCACGGTGCGCGTCGACTACTCGACCCTCAACTACAAGGACGGCCTGGCCATCACCGGCAAGTCGCCGGTGGTGCGCAAGTTCCCGCTGGTGGCCGGCATCGACTTCGCCGGCACGGTCGAATCCAGCAGCCACGCTTCATGGAAGCCCGGCGACCAGGTGGTGCTCAACGGCTGGGGCGTCGGCGAGACGCACTCCGGCGGGCTGGCGCAGCGCGCGCGGGTGCGCGGCGACTGGCTGGTGGCGCTGCCCGCGGGCCTGAGCACGCGCCAGGCGATGGCCATCGGCACGGCCGGCTACACCGCCATGCTGTGCGTGATGGCGCTGCAGGGCCATGGCTTGAAGCCGGACAGCGGCGACATCCTGGTCACCGGCGCCAACGGCGGGGTCGGCGGCGTGGCCATCGCGCTGCTGGGCAAGCTCGGCTACCGCGTCGTCGCCTCCACCGGCCGCACCAGCGAAGCCGACGCTTTGCGCGCGCTGGGCGCGGCCGAGGTCATCGACCGCGCCGAACTGTCGTCACCGGGCAAGCCGCTGGCCAAGGAGCGCTGGGCCGGCGTGGTCGATTCGGTCGGCAGCCATACGCTGGCCAACGCCTGCGCCGGTACGAAGTACCGCGGCGCGGTGGCGGCGTGCGGGCTGGCGCAGGGCATGGACTTCCCGGCCAGCGTCGCGCCGTTCATCCTGCGCGGCGTCACGCTCTACGGCATCGACAGCGTGATGGCGCCGAAGGCCTTGCGCGAACAGGCCTGGGCGCGGCTGGCCCAGGACCTGGACCTGGCCCGGCTCGACCGGCTGGTGCACGAGATCCCGCTGGCCGGCGCCATCGCTGCCGCTGCCGACCTCCTGGCCGGCAAGGTGCGCGGCCGGCTGGTCGTGAACGTCAACGCCTGAGCATGGACGCGCTGCAAAGCATCGCCCCGGTCGGCGCCGCGCCGGCCAAGGGGCCGTACAGCCCGGGCATGCGTGCCGGCAACCTGCTGTTCGTCTCGGGGCAGATCGCCGTCGCGCCCGACGGCAGCTCGCTGGCCGACGCCGACCTGGCGACGCAGACGCGCCAGTGCCTGGCCAACCTGCGCGCCGTGCTCGAAGCCGGCGGCGCCACGCTGCAGCAGGTGGCCAAGGTCACGGTCTACCTGGCCGAGCCCGACGGCTGGCCGGTGTTCAACCCGCTCTATGCCGAGTTCTTCGGCGCGCACAAGCCGGCGCGCGCGATCGTGCCGGTGGCCGCCTTCCCCGGCGGCTTCAAGGTCGAGATCGACGCCGTCGCCGTGCTCGGCTGAGGGTCAGCGGCCGAAGGGCGTCACGCCGAACAGCCAGGCGTGCGCCCAGAAGGCGAACCCCAGGTAGACGAGCACGCCCACGACCACCGCGATCAGCGTGCCGGCCAGCGTGCCGTGCGCATACACCGTGCCGGCGGCGCGGTCGCGCTGGCGCGCCGAGCGGAAATCGAGCACCGCCCAGACGAGGAAGCTGCCGAACAGCAGCAGGTCGGCCAGCGTGTGGTTGGCCAGCAGGTGCGCCAGCGCCCAGAGCTTGACGCTCAGCACCATCGGGTGGTGCAGCCAGGACTTGATGCCGTTCTTCGGCACGTAGGCCGCCACCAGCAGGATGAAGCTGAACAGCATCAGCAGCGACGCCAGGTGCCGCGCCCACGGCTGCGGCGCCCACAGCGCCACCGGCTGCTGCCGCGCCAGGCCGTAGCCCCAGACGATCAGGCCGAAGCCGAGCAGCGACACCAGCGTGTACAGGCCCTTCCAGGCCCCGGGGCCGCGCCGCGCGATCTGCGCGCTGCGCCAGCCGTCGGCAAAGATGCGCACCGAGTGCGTGCCCAGGAAGAGGATCAGGCCGAGGATCAGTGCGGTCATGGCGGCGGCGGTGCTCGTGGCGACGGGCGCATTCTCGCGCGCCGCAACGGCGAGGCTATGCTCGCCACCCATGTCCAAACCCATCTGCACCCCCCCGCCGCGCTACTACTGGGAAGACTTCGCCGTCGGCTCGACCCGGGAGTTCGGCGCCATGCCCGTCACGCGCGAGGCGGCACTGGCTTTCGCGCGCGACTTCGATCCGCAGCCTTTCCACCTGGATGACGAGGCCGCGGCGGCCTCGCTGTTCGGTCGGCTCGCCGTCAGCGGCTGGCACACCTGCGCCATGGCGATGCGCATGATCTGCGACGACTATCTGTGCGAAGCGGCCAGCCTGGGATCGCCCGGAGTCGACCAGCTTCGCTGGCTGAAGCCGGTATTTCCCGGCGACACGCTGCGCTTGCGGCTCACCGTGCTGGCCAAGCGGCCGATGAACAGCCGCCCCGGTGTCGGCCTGATGCAGTCGCACTGGCAGATGTTCAACCAGCACGACGAGCCCGTGCTGTCGATGGAAGGCTGGGGCATGTTCAAGATGCGCGCCAGCGCAGCCGATTCCCGCTAGCCCACCGCTAGCCCTCCGCTAGCCCGGCTTCGCCGGGAGGTGCCGTCGACCCGCCGTCTCGCGCGCGGCGCTGCGCTACCTCGGCGTCCCCCGTTCCTCCGTGGTGAAGGCTGCTTGAATTCGGCTGCCTACTTGTAGCCCACGCGGTCCAGCATCTGCTGCACCTGAGCCTGGTTGCGCCCGGCCTGCGCGATCGGCAGCGGGTCGACCTTGAAGCTGCCCATCGCGTCGAGCGCCGGGTTCTTCACCTTCACCGTCGCCACCGCCGGCCATTCGTTGTTGCCGTCGGCGAAGTAGACCTGCGCCTCGTCGCTGGCCAGGTACTCGAGGAAGCGCTGCGCCTCGGCCGTGTTCTTCGCATGCCTGGCCATCGCGCCGCCGGAGATGTTGACGTGCGTGCCCCAGCTGTCCTGGTTGGGGAAGACGAAGCCGATCTTCGACACCACCTCCACGTCCTCGGGCTTGGTCGAGCGCATCAGCCGCGCCAGGTAGTAGCTGTTGGTCAGCACGACCTGGCACTCGCCGGAAGCCGCGGCCTTGATCTGGTCGGTGTCACCCCCCTTGGGCGGCCGCGCCATGTTGTCGACCATGCCCTTCAGCCAGGCCTCGGTGGCCTGCGGCCCCAGGTGCTGCAGCATCGCGCCGAACAGGGTCAGGTTGTAGGGGTGCGAGCCGGAGCGCGTGCACAGCTTGCCCTTGTTCTTCGGCTCGCCCAGCTCCTGGTAGGTGTCGACGTCGGCACGCTGCACGTTCGCCTTGTTGTAGACGACGATGCGCGCGCGCGTCGAGAAGCCGAACCACTGCGGGCCGCCGCCGTCGCTGCCGTCGCGCAGGTGCGCCGGAATGCGCTGCTGCAGCACGGCGGAGTTGACCGGCTGGAACAGGCCTTCCTCCTCGGCCTTGGTCAGCCGCGCCGCGTCCACCAGCAGCACCACGTCGGCCGGACTCGCGGCGCCCTCGGCCTTGAGCCGCGTGATCACGCCGGCGTCGTCGGCGTCGATGCGGTTGATCTTGATGCCGGTGGCCTTGCTGAAGTTGGCGTACAGCGCCTCGTCTGTCTGGTAGTGGCGTGCCGAGTACAGGTTCAGCGCCTTGTCCTGGGCCGTGGCGGCCAGCGACGCGCCGGCCAGCAGTGCGGCCGCGAGCAGGCGCGGGGGGGTGGCGTGGGCCATGCGTGGTCTCCCGGGGTGTCTGGAAGCAATGATTCTAGACACAACGCGAACCATTCTTATTGCGTTTCGCGCTGTTGATGCGGCCCCCCTGCCTCGGGTTCAGCGCAACTGCAGCCCGGTCAGGCCGCCATCGGCCACGATCACCTGGCCGTTGATCAGCGAGCCCTCGTGCGACAGCAGGAACAGCGTGGTGTAGGCCACTTCCCAGGCCGTGCCTTCGCGGCCGAAGGCCAGGCGCTGGCCGGCCCGCGCCGGGCGTCGCAGGCTGGCGTTGCGGCCGAGCGGCGTGTCGATCGGGCCGGGCGCCAGCACGTTGGCGCGCACGCCCAGCCGCTCGCCTTCCAGCGCGACGTGCCGGCACAGCGCGGCCAGCGCGGCTTTCGACGCGTCATAGGCCGGCACCTGGGTGCCGGGCCGCAGGCTGGCGGTGGAGGAGATGAAGACGATGGCCGCACCCGGCGCCAGCCGCGGCAGCGCCGCCTTGCAGAACAGCATGTGGCTGCGCAGGTTGACGGCCAGCGCCAGGTCCCAGGCTTCGGCGGTCTGCTGCGCCAGCGTCATCGGTGCGCCGATGCCGACGTTGAGCACCAGCCCGTCCAGCGCGCCCAGGCCGGCTTCGGCCTCGGCCACCGCGGCCTCGATCTGCGCGGGATGCAGCACATCGGCCGTGATCGGCACGCCGCGGCCGCCTTCGGCCGCCACCAGCGCG
>DAORHX010000295.1:0-5048 GCA_035438245.1 Rubrivivax sp. | reverse complement strand
CGCGCCGGCTCTTCACACGGACAGCGGACTTCTGAAATTCCGCTTTGCGCCGCGACCCGACGTCGATTGCCTGACGCCTGAACGCGCGTGCGCCTGAGGCGCCTCGCTTCAGCGGCGGTCGACCAGTCGATACAGCAGCCCCGCTGCCATCTCGCGCAGCGCCAGGTAGGAGATGCGCAGCGCGTCGCCGCTGGGCACCAGGTGTGACCATTCGAACTCGCCGCCGGCATAGCCGAAGTAGCCGGTGGGCGCGGCCATCACCTGCAGACCGGCACGCTCGAAGGCGCCGCGGGCGCGCGGCATGTGGAAGGCGCTGGTCACCAGCACGACGCGCTGCACGCCCGACGCGTGCAGCAGCGCCGCGGCCTCGCGCGCATTGCCGGCGGTGTTGCGTGCGCGCTCGTCGAACCAGCGCACGGCCACGCCGAACTCGTCGCGCAGCAGCTCGCGCATCATCGCCGCCTCGCCGGGAAGCCCGTCGTGCGGTGCAGCGCCGGTAATCAGCAGCGGCAGCCCGCTCCGCCGGGCCAGCCGCGCGCCGTAGCGCACACGCTGCAGCGTGAAGCCATTGACGGTGCTGCCACCCCATTCGACCGCGCCGCGCGACACGCCGCCGGCCAGGACGACGATCGCCTGCGCATCGCCGAGACCGCGCGCATCGTGCAGCGGCGGCGGCTCGAGCCGGCTCATCAACGAGTACGCGGTCACCGGCAGGCTCAGCACCAGCAGTGCGACCAGGCTGAGCCCGGTCAGCGCGCTGCCCAGTGCGGGCCGCCGGCGCTGCAACGCGCAGCCCAGCAGGCCGAGCAGGACCAGCGAGGTCGGCGGCACGATGACCGCGCCGGCCAGGTAGGTCAGGCTCAGCGTGTCCATGCGCCGTGGCCCGGTCGCCGAGCCGACGCTCGCGGCGCGCCGCTCACTCTTCGTCGTGCACCTTGTGCTGGCCGACCAGTTGCTGCTGCACGTTCGGCGGCACCGCCTCGTAGTGCGACAGCGCGATCGTGTAGCGCCCCTGGCCGCTGGTCATCGCGTTCAGCCGCGACTGGTAGCCGGTCAGCTCCGACATCGGCACCTGGCCGCGCACCACCATCGTCGATGCCGCGCCGTTGTGCGTGCCGCTGACCTGGCCGCGCTTGGACGACAGGTCGCCGGTGATGTCGCCCATGGCCGCGTCGGGCGCGCTGATCTCGATGTGCACGATCGGCTCCAGCACGATCGGCCGCGCCGCGCGGATGGCCTCGACGAAGGCCTTGCGCCCAGCGGTGACGAAAGCGATCTCCTTGCTGTCCACGCTGTGGTGCTTGCCGTCGTAGACGATGACCTTGACGTCGACCACCGGGTAGCCGGCGATGGCGCCGCTGGCCAGCACCTCGCGCACGCCCTTTTCCACCGCCGGCATGAACTGGCCGGGAATGGTGCCGCCCTTGACCGCGTCGACGAACTCGAAGCCGCCGCCGCGCGGCAGCGGCTCGATGCGCAGGAAGACCTCGCCGAACTGGCCGGCGCCGCCGCTCTGCTTCTTGTGGCGGTGGTGGCCCTCGGCGTTGGCGGTGACGCTTTCGCGGTAGGCGATGCGCGGCGGGCGCGTCTCGACCTCGAACTTGTAGACCTCGCGCAGCCGCTCCAGCAGCATGCGCAGGTGCAGCTCGCCCAGGCCGTAGAGCACGGTCTCGTTGGTGGCGGCCAGGTGTTCGACCTTCAGGCACGGGTCCTCGGCGACCAGCTTGCCAAGAATCTCCCACATGCGCTGCTCGTCGCCGTGGCGCTTCGGGCTGATCGCCAGGCCGTGCACCGGCACCGGGAAGTCCAGCGGCTTCAGGTGGATGTGCTCGTCCTCGGCGGCGTCGTGCAGCACCGCGTCGAAATGCAACTCGTCGACCTTGGCCACCGCGCAGATGTCGCCGGGGTAGGCGCGCGGCACCACCACATGCTCCTTGCCCTGCAGCATGAACAGCTGCCCCACCTTGAACGGCTTGCGGCCGTGGCCGACGTACAGCTGGCTGCCCTGCGTCACCGTGCCCTGGTGCACGCGGAAGATGCCGAGCTTGCCGACGAAGGGGTCGGCCGTGACCTTGAAGACATGCGCCAGCACGTGCTTGGCCGGGTCGGGCTGCGCATGCATCAGCCTGGCCTCGGCGCCCTCGCCTTCGAGGAAGTCCGGCGGATTGCCCTCGGTCGGGTTCGGCAGCAGCTTGACGATCACGTCCAGCAGTTCGGCCACGCCGGCGCCGGTGCGCGCCGAGACGAAGCACACCGGGATCAGGTGGCCCTCGCGCAGCGCCTGCTCCAGCGGCGCGTGCAGTTCGCTGGCGTCGATGTCGCCGTCGTTCAGGTAGCGGTCGACGAAGTCGGCGTCGACCTCGACCACCTGCTCGACCAGCGCGCGGTGCGCGGCGTCGACCGAACCGAAGTCGCTGTGCCCCTCGCGGTTGTAGAAGCAATCGACGACCTTCGCTCCGCCGGCGTCGGGCAGGTTCAGCGGCAGGCATTCCTTGCCGAAGGTGGCCTGGATCTGCGCCAGCAGCCCGGGCAGGTCGACGCCGGGGGCGTCGATCTTGTTGACGATGATCAGCCGGTCCAGGTGGCGCTGCGCCGCGTAGTCCATCATGCGCACCGCCATCGGCTCGATGCCGTTGGCCGCATTGACGACGATGGCCGCGGTTTCCACCGCTTCCAGCGGCGGCAGCGCCTGGCCGACGAGATCCGGCGCGCCGGGCGTGTCGATGAAGTGCACGCGCGTGCCGTCGTGCTGCAGGTGCATCACGGCCGCGCTCAGCGAATGCTGCATGCGGCGTTCGAGCGGGTCGAAATCGCTGACCATGCTGCCGCGTTCCAGCGAGCCCGGCGTCGTGATCGCGCCGGCACGGTGCAGCAGCGCTTCGGCCAGGCTGGTCTTGCCGGCGGCGGCCGGTCCCACCAGCGCCAGGGTGCGGATCGCGGCGATGGCATCGGCCACGGGGCTTGAGCTCGACATGGATGTGTCTCCTTCGGCGTCGGCGCGCCTGTCAACCCGACTGTACTAGGGCAGCGACGGGTTTCGCCGCCGCCGCGCTCTGCTAGGCTGAAGGTCTTTGCGACCGAGGCGTCGACGATGACGGACGAGGCCATCACCGCGCTCGACGCTTGTGCGCTGAGCGACGCCATCCACCGGCGCGAGCTGTCGGCGCGCGAGACGATGCAGGCCTACCTGGCGCGCATCGAGCGGCTGAACCCGCGCGTCAACGCGCTGGTCGGCCTGCTGCCGCACGAGTCGCTGCTGCGACAAGCCGACGAGCGCGACGCGATGCTCGCGCGCGGCCGCAGCCTGGGCTGGATGCATGGCTTCCCGATGGCCATCAAGGAGCTGTCGGCAGTCGCCGGCCTGCCGCTGAGCATGGGCTCGCCGCTGCTGGCCGGGCAGATCGCGCCGCACGATTCGCTGGTGGTCGCGCGCATGAAGGACAGCGGCGGCATCGTCATCGGCAAGAGCAACGTGCCGGAGTTCGGGCTCGGCTCGCACACCTACAACCCGGTGTACGGCACCACGCTCAACCCGTGGGACACCACGCGCAGTGCCGGCGGCTCGAGCGGCGGCGCGGCGGTGTCGCTGGCGCTGCAGCTGCAGCCGGTCGCCGACGGCAGCGACATGATGGGCTCGCTGCGCAACCCGGCCGGCTGGAACAACGTCTTCGGCCTGCGCCCGAGCCAGGGCCGCGTGCCGTACAACCCGCACACCGGCGACGGCTATGTGGCGCAGCTCGCCACCGAGGGCCCGATGGGCCGCACGGTGCGCGACGTGGCGATGCTGCTGTCGGTGCAGGCCGGCTACGACGCGCGCCAGCCGTTGTCGATCGCCGAGGACGGCAGCGCCTTCGCCATGCCGCTGGGCCCCGAAGCACGCGGCCTGCGCATCGGCTGGCTCGGCGATCTGGGCGGCCACCTGCCGTTCGAGCCTGGCATCCTGCCGCTGTGCGAAGCGGCACTGCGGCGCTTCGAGTCGCTGGGCGCAGCGGTCGAGCCGCTGGCACTCGGCTACCCGGCCGACGAGGTCTGGCAGACCTGGCTGACCTGGCGCCGTTTCCTGGTCGCCGGCACGCTCGGTCCGCTCGGCGCCGACCCGGCCCGGCACGCACGGCTCAAGCCCGAGGCGCAGTGGGAATACGACCAGGGCCAGGGGCTGACGGGGCCGCAGGTCCATGCCGCGAGCAGCCATCGCACGCGCTTCTATCGCCACATGGTGGCGCTTTTCGAGCGCTTCGACCTGCTGGCGCTGCCGAGCGCGCAGGTCTGGCCGTTTCCGGCCGAATGGACCTGGCCGCGCGAAGTCGCAGGACGGCGCATGGACACCTACCACCGCTGGATGGAGGTGGTGATCTACGCGACGCTGGCCGGGCTGCCGGCGATCAGCGTGCCGGCGGGCTTCGGCGACGCCGGCCTGCCGATGGGCCTGCAGCTGATCGGCCCGCCGCTCGGCGACCTGCGCGTGCTGAACGCGGCCGCGGCCTACGAGACCAGCATCGGCGACCTGCTCGCACGACGGCCGGGCGTCGCTTGAACAGCGCCCCGCCGCCGCCGACGCCGGCGCGCGTGCTGCCGGTGCTGGTGCTGGCGCAGCTGGCCGGTACCTCGCCGTGGTTCGCCGTCAACGCGGTGATGCCGGAGCTGCAGCGCGAGTACGGCTGGGCCGCCGCCGACGTCGGCACGCTGACCTCGGCGGTGCAGCTGGGTTTCATCGCCGGCACGCTGCTGTTCGCGCTGCTGGCCATCGCCGACCGCTTCAGCGCGCGGCGCGTGTTCCTGCTGTGCTCGCTGGCCGGCGCCGGCTGCACGCTGGCCGGTGCGTGGAGCGCGGGTTCGTTCCAGCAGCTGCTGCTGTGGCGCACCTTGACCGGCTTCCTCCTCGCCGGCATCTACCCGGTGGGCATGAAGATCGCATCGCAGTGGTTCCCGCAGGGGCTGGGCAGCGCGCTGGGCTGGCTGATCGGCGCGCTGGTGCTGGGCAGCGCCAGCGCGCATGCGGTGCGCGCCCTCGGCGCAGCGCTGCCTTGGGACGCGGTGTTCCACAGCGT
>DAORHX010000294.1:0-5083 GCA_035438245.1 Rubrivivax sp. | reverse complement strand
CGCGCGACGCCGGCCTGCCGCTGGCGCTGCAACTGCTGGTCACGCCCGGTACCTCGGCCCATGGCGATACCGCGTCGCGGCGGCTGTTCGGCAACGGCTTCCTGCTCGATGCGGCGACGATCGAATGGTTCTTCGGTCACTACGTCGACCACCGGCATCGTGCGCACTGGCGCTTCGCGCCGCTGCAGCACGACACGCTGGAGGGTGTCGCGCCGGCCTGTGTCATCCTTGCGGAATGCGACCCGCTGTGCGACGAGGGCCTGGCCTATGCCGACCGTCTGCGCGCTGCCGGCGTGCCGGTGTCGCTCGAGCTGTACCGCGGGCTGACGCATGACTTCATCAAGATGGGCCGCGTGCTGCCCGAGGCCGGGGCAGCCCAGCAGGCCGCGGCCGACGCCATGAAAGAGTCATTCCGATCATGAACCGAGACCGCTCCCGTCCATGAAGCGCAGCGAATTCCGCCACCTGGAGCGCCTGCGCGTGCGTTGGGCCGAGGTCGACCTGCAGCGCATCGTCTTCAACGGCCACTACCTGATGTACTTCGACACCGCGGTGGCCGGATACTGGCGCGCGCTGGCGATGCCCTATCACGAGACGATGGCGCTGCTCGACGGCGACCTGTTCGTGCGCAAGGCGACGCTCGAGTACCTGGCCTCGGCGCGCTACGAGGACATGCTCGAGGTCGGCATCCGCTGCGGCCGCATCGGCAATTCGTCGCTGGTGTTCGATGCGGCGGTGTTCCGCGGCGATGCGCTGCTGGTGCATGGCGAGCTGGTCTATGTCTTCGCCGACCCGACGACGCAGCGGTCGCAGCCGGTGCCGGCGCAGCTGCGCACGCTGCTGCAGGACTTCGAGGCCGGCGCGCCGATGCTCGACGTGCGCGTCGGCACCTGGGACGAACTCGGCCGCGAAGCGCAGGCCATCCGCAGCGCAGTGTTCGTGCAGGAGCAGCAGATCCCGGCGGAACTCGAATGGGATGCGGCCGATGCCAACTGCGTGCATGCGGTGGCCTACAACCGCTTCGGCATGGCGCTGGGCACAGGGCGGCTGCTCGAACACGCGCCGGGCGTGGCGAAGATCGGCCGCATGGCGGTGCGGCAGACGCTGCGCGGCGGCCGCATCGGTCGTGCGCTGCTCGATGCGTTGACCGACGCAGCGCGGCGCCGCGGCGAACGCGAATTGAGGCTGCATGCGCAGAGCAGCGCGGCCGGCTTCTATGCGCGTGCCGGCTTCGCGGTGCGCGGCGCGCCTTTCGACGAGGCCGGCATCGCGCACATCGAGATGGTGCGCGCGCTGTAGTTCAGCCGTCGCAGGCGTCGAAAGCCTCGACGTGGCGTGCGCCGTGCAGCCAGCGCTGCAACAGCACGTTGCCGCCGTGCTCGATCTGCCGCTGCAGCGCGCGGTCGATGCCTTCGCCGGCCGACTGCAGCGCATAGGTCTCCATCACCGTCGCCTCGGGCGCATCGCCGTCGCCGCGCAGGAACAGCCTGCATTGCAACGCTGCATGCTCGGCTTGCAGCGCGGCATGCCAGCCGCGCAGCGCCTGCAGCGCCGGGGGCAGCTCGGCGCGGGCCACGCGCCAGTAGATGAACAGCTGCCGCCGGCCGAGCGTCATCGCGGCCGTCAGGCAGCCAGCGTGTCCAGCGGGTAGGGCAGGGCGGCCACGCGCAGACGCGGGCCGCTCGCGCTGCCGGCATGCAGGCTGCCGGCTTGCAGCGCGGCGACCTTCAGTTCGACCAGTGCGCCGTGGCGCCCGTCGGCCAGCGCCGCGGCCAGCACCACCATGCCGGCCGGCTGGGCGGGGTCTTCGCTGTGGAACACCTCGTCGGCGGGCGCGAGCGGCGTGTCGCTGTCGACCAGGTACATGCGGCGCTTGAGGGTGCCGCGATACTGGCTGCGCGCAACCACTTCCTGTCCCGGATAGCAGCCTTTCTTGAAGTTGACCGCGCCCAGCAGCTCGAGGTTCAGCATCTGCGGCACGAAGCGGTCTGCGGTGGCGGCGACGATGCGCGGCACCGCGCTGCGCACTTCGAGCCAGCGCCAGACGTCGGCCGCCAGTTCAGGCAGCGTCGGCGCATCCGGGCCTGCCCACAGGTAGCGTGCGCAGCCGTCGGCCGCCGGCAGGCGGATCACCTGCGCCTGACCGTGCCGGCCCCGGGCCCAGTCGCCGGCCGGCAGCCCATCACGCAGCAGCGTGTCGGCCGATGGCCCCGCCAGGCCGTAGATCGGCCACTGCGCACTGGCATCGGCGAGCCGGCACTTGGCGCGCAGCACGTACATCGACAGCCGCTTCAGCGTGGCTGGCAGCAGGTCCGCGCTGCAGGCCAGCGCGATGGTTTCATCGGCCAGCTGCCAGGCCACGAAGGTGGCGAGCAAGCGGCCCTTCGGCGAGCAGTAGCCGGCCAGGCGTGCCTGCGCATCGCCCAGCTGCAGCAGATCCTGCGTCAACTGGCCGTTCAGGAAGGCCGCGGCGTCGGCGCCTTGCGCGACGATCACGCCCCAGTCGGGCAGCCGCAGCGCGCCGTCTGCGTCGGGTGGGGGGAGGGTGGGCTCGGGCATGCGCCAATTATCATCGTCGGCCATGGCTTCGAGCTCCAAGGGGTGGGCCCGCGTGCTTGCCGTCTGCGGCGTGTTGCTGCTGTCGGGGGCGATCGCAGCGGCCGGCCTGTGGCTCTGGCTGGACCGGCCGCTGGCCTTGAGCGGCGAGGCGGTCGAGCTGTCGATCGAACCCGGTGCGACGCCGCGTGAGGTGGCCCAGGCGTGGGTCGGCGCCGGCGTGCAGACCTCCCCGCAGCTGCTGTACCAGTGGTTCCGCTGGTCCGGGCAGGCGCGCCGCATCCGCGCCGGCAGCTACGAGATCGGCAGCGGCACCACGCCGCGCCATCTGCTGGACAAGATGGTGCAGGGCGACGAGACGCTGGAAAAGCTGCGCCTGGGCGAAGGCTGGACCTGGCGCCAGGTGCGTGCCGCGCTCGCCGCGGCGCCGCAGCTGAAAGCCGCCACGCAGGGCATGAGCGAGGCCGAGCTGATGCGTGCGCTGGGCGATGGCGCCACCAGCGCCGAAGGGCGCTTCTTTCCCGACACCTATGTCTACAGCCGCGGCGTCAGCGACCTGACGGTGCTGCGGCGCGCGCACGCGGCGATGCAGCGCCGGCTGGCGGCGGCGTGGGCACAGCGCGGCGACCGGACGCCGCTGCAAAGCGCCGACCAGGCGCTGATCCTGGCATCGATCGTCGAGAAGGAAACCGGCCCGAAGGACGACCCGGCGATGATCGCCGCGGTGTTCCTGAACCGGCTGCGCATCGGCATGCCGCTGCAGACCGACCCGACGGTGATCTACGGGCTGGGCGAGGCTTTCGACGGCAACCTGCGCAAGCGCGATCTGCAGACCGACGGTGCCTTCAACACCTACACCCGCCCGGGCCTGCCGCCGACGCCGATCGCCTTGCCGAGCGCGGCGGCGCTGCAGGCGGTGGTCAAACCCGGCCCCGGCAAGGCGCTGTACTTCGTGGCGCGCGGCGACGGCAGCAGCGTCTTCAGCGACAACCTCCCCGACCATAATCGGGCGGTGAACAAGTACCAACGCAAGTCCGGGCCATGAGCGCGCCGGGCCGTTCCCAAGCGCTCATCCCGCAGCGCGCAGCGCGAAAGGGTCCGATGCCCGCGCCGGGCCGTTCCCAAGCGCTCATCCCGCAGCGCGCAGCGCGAAAGGGTCCGATGCCCGCGCCGGGCCGTTCCCAAGCGCTCATCGCGCGGCGCGTGGCGCGCAGCATCCCATGACCGTCGGCCGCTTCATCACCTTCGAGGGCATCGATGGCGCCGGCAAGTCGTCGCATATCGCGGCGCTGCAGGAATGGCTGAGCGCGCGCGGGCACGAGGTCGTGCTCACGCGCGAACCCGGCGGCAGCCCGCTGGCCGAGCAACTGCGCGAGCTGGTGCTGCACCACGGCATGGATGCACTGTGCGAGACGCTGCTGATCTTCGCCGCGCGGCGCGACCACCTGCGCAGCTGCATCGAGCCGGCGCTGGCGCGCGGCGCGGTGGTGCTGTGCGACCGTTTCACCGATGCGAGCTTCGCCTACCAGGGTGGGGGACGCGGCTTCGATCTGGCCATGCTGCAGCAGCTGGAGAGCTGGGTGCAGCAGGGCCGTCAGCCGGACCTGACGCTGTGGTTCGACCTGCCGCCTGCGCAGGCGGCGCAGCGCCGCGGCGCGGTGCGCGCGCCCGACCGCTTCGAGCGCGAGGACGAGTCCTTCTTCGGCCGTGTGCGCGAGGGCTACGCGCAGCGCATGACGCAGGCGCCACAGCGCTTCGTGCGCGTCGATGCCGCGGCGGCGCGCGACGCCGTCTGGACGCAGATCGTGCACGCCCTGGAACAACGGCGATGGTGGTAGGCCCGGACGGCAAGCTGCCGCTGCCCTGGATCGAGCCATCGCTGCGCCAGGCGCTGAGCCAGCAGCGCGGGCATGCGTTGCTGCTGCGGGCCGCGCCCGGGGTGGGTGCGCTGCAGTGGCTGCTGGTGCTGGCGCAAGGCTGGCTGTGCGAAGCGGGCGAGGGGGCACAGCGGCCATGCGGCCGCTGCGGCAGCTGCCACCTGGTGCAGTCTGGATCGCACCCGGACCTGCACGTGCTGCTGCCGCAGGCGCAGCGCGCGCTGCTCGGATGGAACGCGGACGACGGCGGTGGGGAAGCCGCCGCCGGCCGCAAGAAGCCGAGCCGCCAGATCCGCATCGACGAGGTGCGCGCCGCGATCGACTGGGTGGTGCAGAGCTCGTCGCGCGGCCGCGCCAAGGTGCTGGTGCTGCACCCCGCCGAGGCCATGAATCTGCAGGCCGCCAGTGCGCTGCTGAAGACACTGGAAGAACCCCCCGGCCAGGCGCGACTGCTGCTGGGCACCGCCGATGACGCGCTGTTGCTGCCGACGGTGCGCAGCCGCTGCCAGCGCATGCAGCTGGCCAGCCCGTCGACCGCAGACGCGGCGGCCTGGCTGGTGCAGCAAGGGGTAGCCGACGCGCCGGTACTGCTGAGGGCTGCCGGTGGTGCACCGCTCGAGGCGCGCGAGCTGGCGGCCGCCGGCGTCGAC
>DAORHX010000293.1:0-5087 GCA_035438245.1 Rubrivivax sp. | reverse complement strand
CGGCGGCCTGCGGCAGGGCAGCGCCGAGCAGCAGCGCGGCGGCGGTGGCGAGGCGAGGGGCGGGCAAGCGCATGGGCGGCAGGTCGATCCGGTGTGGGTCTGATCGTCCGCAAGCGCTCGGCCAGCGTCCTTGACCTGGTTCAAGGACCGGGCCGGCCATCGTTCGAACAATGATCCCGCACAAGCCAGGAGCATCCGAGGAGCATCGTGAGCCTGCTGAACGAACCGCTGCAGTTCCACCCGGCCGCGCTGCATGCGGCACGGCCCGGCCAGGTGACGCTCGTCGGCGCCGGGCCTGGCGACCCCGAACTGCTGACGGTGAAGGCCGCGCGGCTGATCGGCAGCGCCAAGGTCGTGATGCACGACGCGCTGGTCGGCGAAGGCGTGCTCGACCTGATTCCGCGCGACGCGCACCGCATCGACGTCGGCAAGCGCAGTGGCCGGCACACGATGAGCCAGACCGGCATCATCGAGCTGCTGATCCGGCTGGCGCGCAGCGGCCACGCGGTGCTGCGGCTGAAGGGCGGCGACCCCTATGTCTTCGGCCGCGGCGGCGAAGAAGCGCAGGCGCTGGCGGCGGCCGGCATTCCGTTCGACGTGGTGCCCGGCGTCAGCGCGGCGCAGGGTGCGGCGGCCTGCGCCGGCATCCCGCTGACGCACCGCGACCATGCGGCTTCGCTGGTCTGCGTCACCGGCCACCTGCGCGACGGCGCCGATGGCGCGCGCACGCTGGATCTCGACTGGCCGCATCTGGCGCGGCCGGGGCAGACGGTGGTGGTCTACATGGGGGTGGCGGCGCTGCCGCTGATCTGCGAGCGGCTGATCGCGCACGGCCTGGCGGCCGGCACGCCCGCGGCGCTGGTCGAACAAGCCACGCTGCCGGGCCAGCGGTGTCTGGCGGCAACGCTGGAAACGCTGCCGACGCTGGCGCGCGTTCAGGCGGTCCAGGCGCCGGCGCTGCTGGTCATCGGCACGGTGGTCGAGCTGCAGCCGCTGCTGGCGCGGGCGATGACGCTGGCCGAGGCATAAGGAGCCTCGCGGCGTTGCGCCGACAATCGGGCGTCCTGGCCCGAGCCGTGCGCTGCATGCCCCATCTCGCCCCGTTGCCCTGGGGAAGCGACCCCGCACCACCGCGACCCGCAAGCAGCCGCGGCGCGGGCGAACGCGGCGGCGGTCGTCCCCGATGATCCAGCTGCGCCACCTGCGCTACTTCGTCGGCATCGTCGATGCCGGCAGCCTGTCGCGCGCCGCCACCACGCTCTACGTCGCGCAGCCGGCGTTGAGCCAGCAGATGGCCGAGCTGGAACAGCAGCTGGGCGTGGCGCTGCTGCACCGCAGTGCGCGCGGCGTGCGGCCCACGCCGGCCGGCGAGCTGCTGTACCGCGAGGCGCAGGCGATCCTGCGGCACATGGAAAAGCTGCCCGACATCGTGCGCGACAGCGGCGGCGAGGTGGCCGGTGCGGTCAGCCTGGGCATGTCATCGACGGTGGCCTCGTTCCTGGCCGGGCCCTTCATCGAAGCCTGTCGCGCCACGCTGCCGCGCGTCAACCTGAGCCTGGTCACCGAGGACAGCATGACGCTGAAATCGCGCCTGGCTGCGCACGGCCTGGACCTGGCCGTGGTCTTCGAAGAGGGCCCGACGCCGGGGCAGATGCGCATGCCGCTATTCCGCCAGCGCCTGTACCTGGTGGACCGCAAGCGCCTGCCGGGTCACGCCCGTGGTGTGCCATTGCAGCGTGTGGCGACGCTGCCGCTGGTGACGGCCAGTCCGCCGAATGGCTTGCGCGGCGTGCTCGACCGCGCCTTCGCCGCGGCGGGCCTGCAACCCCACATCGTGGTCGAGACCAACCTGCTGTCGAGCATGCTGGCGGCCGTGCATTCGGGCGTCGGTGCCACCGTCGTGCCGCTGGGTGACTTCAGCGCCATGCTCGGCCGCGGCGTTCTGGTGGCCACGCCGATCGAGCCGCCGCTGCACATGACCGCCTATGTGGTGCACGACGCCGGCAGCGCGCCGACGCGCGCCGCTGACGCCGTGCGCGCGCTGCTGGCCAGCGTGATCACGCGGCTGTTGCGCGACAAGGCGCCGGCGGGCATGGAGCCGGTGGCTGGGTAGGCGCGGGGCTGTTGGGGCGCAACTACACGGTCGCGGCCTGCCAGCG
This sequence comes from Rubrivivax sp., assembly GCA_035438245.1. Classification (GTDB taxonomy): domain Bacteria; phylum Pseudomonadota; class Gammaproteobacteria; order Burkholderiales; family Burkholderiaceae_C; genus Rubrivivax. The sequence continues at coordinate 2,928 of DAORHX010000293.1, read as the reverse complement.
TACCGCCAGCGCGAGCCAGTCGGGGACGCAGTCGAAGCTGTCGATCTCTTCGAGGCGCAGCCGCCGTTGCCTGACCAGGGCTTCGACCTCGGCCTTGAAGCGCTCGAAACGTTCGACGATGGCGGCCACCATCAGTTCGACGGCGCGCTCGATGTCGTCCATCGACAGATGTTGCGGCGCGACCGCAGGTGCCAGAACCTGATACATCTTGCCGCCCCGGGTCTTGACCTGGCCAAGTACGGCGGCCTTCTTGGCCATCGGGCGCGCCGCCGCTTTCGCCGCGGCCGTCCTGGCGATGGCATCTTGCTTCGGCTTTGCCGCGCGGATGTTCTGCTCCTTCGACATGATTGCCAATGCAGTCCTGTCGGCGCTGGCGTGTCCGTCCAGGGCGCGTGCTCCGATGGGCATCGAGGCGGCCGGCGACGCCGATGCTCCAGCTAGGCGACAGCTAGGCGAGCTTCAGGTAGCCGTTGATCAACTGCGCCAGCGCATCCTCCACCTCGGCGCGCGGCGGCCAGCGTCGGCCTGCGCGGCTGAGGAAAAGTGCGCTAGCCTCGGCGCAGGAGGATCTCATGTCGACACGCGAACCCGAGAACACCGCGCAGCTCGGCGCGATCAACCAGAAGATCATCGCGGCCGGCGAAAGCCTCCCCGCCGTGCGCCTGAAGGACGGCAGCACGGTGCAGACGGGCACGGTGGCCACCATGCTGCACAACGTGGCGCTCTACAACGCGGGCACGCGCGGCGAGGTCGAACGCGAGCTGGAGCTGGCCGTGCCGACGCTGATCAAGGTCGGACTGTTCGCCCTGTTTCCGCCGCAGGAGTGGATCGACGGCGGCAACCCCGGCCGCCGCTTCGTCGGCGAGAAAGCCCTGGAGTTCCTGCAACGCCAGGCGGGTTGAAGCGATGGGTGCCCTGCTCGGTTTCCTGCCCTTCATTGTCTTCGCGCTGGCCGAAAGGTCGCTGGGCGTCGTGCCCGGCCTGGCCGGCGCGGCGCTGGTGTCGGTGGCGCTGCTGCTGCGCGACAGGCTGCGCGGCCAGCGCGAGCTCAACATCCTCGAAGCCGGCAGCGCGCTGCTGTTCGGCGCGCTCACCGCCTGGGCGCTGCTGGCCGGCACCGACGGCTGGTCGGTGTGGCGCGTGCGGCTGTGGGTGGACGGCGGGCTGACGCTGGTGGTGCTGCTCGGCATGGCGCTGCGCCGGCCGTTCACGCTGCCCTACGCGCGCCGCCAGGTGTCGGCGCAGGCCGCCGCCAGCCCCGCCTTCCTGCGCACCAACCAGATCATTTCCGGCGTCTGGGCGCTGGCCTTCGCGGTGTTGGGCGCCGCCGATCTGCTGATGGTGCTGCGTCCGCAGACGCCGCTGCAGGTCGGCGTCGGCCTGACGCTGGCCGCGCTGGCCGCCGCCGCGTGGTTCACGCGCTGGTACCCGGCGCGCGTGCGCGCCAGGGCCGCTGCGCTGGCCGCAGATGCCCTCTCCACCAGCGGCCGGTCCGCCAACGAGGCCAGCGCATGAAGCTCTATTTCGACGACGAAGCCTTCGACGGCCAATTGCAGCGCACGGTGGGCAAGTGCGACGCCGGCATGGCCAACGTCGGCGAGTGCCTCTACATCGCGTCGCAGATCACGCCGGGCGACCGCGCCAGCTGGTACGCCGCATGGTCCACCTTCGCCGCTGGGCTGGCGAGCCAGGCGAACCGCGCCGCGCAGGGCGGCCATGCCGTCAGCGCGGCGGGCCTGCGGCTGCGCGCGGCCGAGTACTACCGCCAGGCCTTCTTCTGGCATCGCGACGACCTCGACGGCAAAGATCTGCGCAGCGCCTACCTCGCCAGCGTCGACGCTTTCCGCAAGGCGCTGCCCGACCTGCCGCGGCCCGGCCGCATCGTCGCGGGCGACACGCCCGGCTACCTGTTCACGCCGCCCGGCGCCGGCCCGTTCCCGACCATCCTGCACATCGGCGGCTACGACGGCACCGCCGAGGAGCTGTACGCGTCGGCGTATCCGGCGCTCGACCGCGGCTGGGCGTTCGTGGCCCTCGACGGCCCGGGCCAGGGCAGCGTGCTCTACGAGCGCCGCGTGCCGCAGCGCCCCGACTGGGAACATGTCGTGCCCGGCATGTTCGAGCTGGTCGCCGGCCTGCCCGAAGTCGATGCGAAGCGCATCGTGCTGGTCGGCCGCTCCTTCGGCGGCGTGCTGGCGCCGCGCGGCGCGGCGGCCACGCCGCAGCTGGCCGCGCTGATCGTCGACCCCGGCCAGTACGACATGGGCGCGGGCCTGGCGGCGCGCCTGGGCAAGCTGTGGCCGCACATCGACGACCCCGCCGCCAAGCCCCAGTTCGACGCGCTGCTCCAAATGCCGGGGATGCGCACGCTGCTCGGGCCGCGCATGGCGACGCACGGCGTCGCCGACCCGCAGGCCTACTTCCAGGACATGCGCCGCTACAGCTGCGCCGGACTGGCCCCCGACATCACCTGCCCGAGCCTGGTCACCGACAACGAGACCGACCTCGTCTCCACCTGCCAGGGCCAGCAGTTGTTCGATGCGCTGACCAGCGCGAAGAGCTTCCGCCGCTTCACCCGCGCCGAGGGCGCCGAAGGGCACTGCGAGGGCATGGCGCAGATCGTCTTCTGGACCGCGGCCTTCGACTGGCTCGAAAGCACGCTGCGCTGAACCCGCGCGCGCGGGCTACCCCGGCAGCAGCCGCCGCAACGCGTCGAAGGCCGGCGCCGCGTCGTCGCCGCGCGTACTCAGCGCCAGGTAGCCGTCGGGCCGCACCAGGTAGTGGTGGCCGTCCGTATAGCCTTCGGCCGCATCCGTCGTCGCCGTGCTGACCAGGCCGTACAGCGCCGGCGGCACAACAGGCGCGGCCACGCCGACCGACAGCAGCACGAAGCGACCACTGCCCAGCAGCGCATGCAGCCGCGTGGCG
>DAORHX010000292.1:0-5100 GCA_035438245.1 Rubrivivax sp. | reverse complement strand
GCAAGGAGCTCGAGAGCTACAAGGCCGAACGCGATGAGCAGCGCAAGCCCAACCGCGACCTGAATGACAAGCAGCAGGAACTGCTGCACCGCCCGGCCGACATGGAGGAGCGACGCAAGACTCGCCCGGCTGAAGCGGCACGGCCGGAGTCCGCCCCTGGAACGCCGGCGCCAACGTCCAACCCGCCATCGCCCGGCCCGCCCGATGCCGCGCTGCCCTGCGCACCGGCCGCGCTTCCCCCGCCACCGCCACCGCCCGTCGCGTATTCGCGCGGCGCGATGCCGCCCGGCGTGCCAGGGACGGCGTCGCCGAGCGGCATCGATGTCGGTGCCGCGCCGGCCGTGCCGCCACTCATGCGGGTGACGCTGGCCCAGCCCACCAAAGCCGATCCAGCTGAGCCCGGCGGCAAGAAACCGCGCGAGACGCTGGAGAACTTCCTGCCGGTGAGCTTCACGAAGGGCGTGCTGCTGGGCGGCCTGGACGCGCCCACCGGCGGCCAGGCGCAGTCGAATCCGCATCCGGTGCTGATCCGGCTGTCCGACAACTCGGTGCTGCCCAACCGCTTCCGCGCGGAGTACCGGGAGTGCTTCGTCATCGCCGCCGGCTATGGGGACATCAGCTCGGAGCGCGCGTTCCTGCGCACCGAGCTCCTGTCCTGCGTGCGGCCGAACGGCGACTCGCTGGAAGTGAAGATCCAGGGCTCTGTCTTCGGCGAGGACAGCAAGGTCGGCATGCGCGGCCGACTGGTGACCAAGCAAGGCCAGATGCTGGCGAACGCGCTTCTCGCCGGCGTGGTCAGTGGCATTGGCCAGGGCTTCTCCCAGGCGAACACGACCTACAGCACATCGCCACTGGGATCGGTGGCCACCACGTCCGGTGCCGAGGCCTACCGCGCCGGCATCGGTTCAGGCGTCGGCAAGGCGATGGACCGGCTTGCCCAGTACTACATCAAGCTCGCCGAGCAGACCTTCCCGATCATCGAAATCGATGGTGGCCGCGAGATCGACGTGGTCCTCACCAAAGGTGTGCGCATCGACAACACCGATGCCCCCTCGGCGACCAACTCCCCCACCTCGCTGCCCGGCCGCACCGAGCCGTCGGAGCGCTACCAGAAGGTGACCACCGATGAAGAATGAACCGCTCCTGGTCGGCGCGCTCCTCGCGCTGGCCGTGCAGGCCGTAGCCGCCGGCCCGACAGGTGAGGAAGCTCGCCTGCTGGCCACGCTCAAGCGCACCTATCCGGCGACGACCTTCACCTCGGTCGCCGCCAGCGAGGTGCCCGGTCTCTTCGAGGTCTGGATGGGCCCGAACGTGGCCTACGTGTCGCCGAAGAACCCGCGCTACTTCATCATGGGTCGGCTTCTCGATGCGAAGACGGCGACCGACATCACCGGACCGAAGCTCGCACGAGCCCAGACCCTTCGACCGCCTGCCGAGACGATGGAGGTGGCCGAGAAGGCGATCGATCCCTCGCGGCTGCCACTGCAGGACGCCCTGAAGGTCGTCCACGGCACGGGTGCTCGCATCCTGTACGCGTTCAGCGATCCGGCCTGCTCGTACTGCCGGCGACTCGAGCCGGAACTCGCCCGGCTCCCGGATGTGACCGTCTACACCTTCGTGCTGCCGTTCCAGGGGCGCCAGCTGCCTCAGGCCGTGCTGTGCTCCCCTGACCCCGTGAAGAGCTGGCAGGCCGTGATGCTCAACGCCGACACCAGCGGGCTGAACGGACAGGCCGACTGCGCGACGCCGCTGGATCGCAACGTGCAACTGGCCCGGCAGCTCGGCGTCAACGGCACGCCGACGATCTTCTACGCCGACGGCACGCGCACGACCGGCTACGTCCCCGGCGCGGAGATCGAGCGGCGCCTCGCTTCGGCGATCGCGGGCGACCCGCCGGCCGCGCCGTCGAGAACCGTCACCCAGGTGAGGTCGCAATGAGCAATCGATCCGTCATCGCCCCGGTCTTTCTGCTGACGCTTCTGGCCCTGCAGTCGGGGTGTACATCGATCACCGGCCTGGACGGCGAGTCGAAGTACGCGTGCAAGGCCCCCGAAGGGGTCCGCTGCGATTCGCTCTCGGGCAACTACTACAACGCCATCCAGAACAACCTGCCTGCGCAGCGCCGGTCCGCGACGCCTCCGGTCGAAACGGCGCCGCAGTCGGCTCCCCAACCGGGCGGTGTGCGCGCTGCCCCGGCGATCCTGAACGCTTCCACCCGCCCCTCGGCGAACGACGAAGGCACGGCGTACCAGGCGGCGCCGCTGCGCGCCGCGCCGCGGGTGCTGCGCATGTGGGTCAAAGCCTGGGAGGACGCCGACCGTGACCTCGTCGGCGAGAGCCTGGTCTACGTCCAGGTCGACAACGGCCGCTGGCTCGTCGATCACGTCCAGCGCCAACAGCGCGAGGCCTTCATGCCGATCCGCGCGCCGAAGGCGGCGCCCTCGACGAAGTCGGCCGGCACGCCGCCCGGGCCGAACGGTCCGTCGACGACACCGACCGAAGACGCGCCCTCCCTGACGCAGGCGCTGCGTGCGCTGCAAGGCCGGGCGCCTGCCGCCGATCAATGAACCGAGAAGGCACCTCCATGCTCGAGACCCTTCGACTCAACCTCTTCGGTGGCGCTGCGTCCGCGGGATCGGGCGACGGCAACGGCCCCGGGTTGTTCTCGTTCGGCCACAAGGACGAATCGCCGGCCGACCAGTTCGCCAGTTGGCTGCCCTACATCTCCTACCTCGACGACGAGCAACTGTTCGTCAACAAGGACGGTGTCGGGTTCCTGCTCGAGGTCATGCCGCAGAGCGGAGCCGACGACCGGATGGTCGACGTTCTTGTGTCGCTGTACTCGAACTGCCCGCCCGACACGGGCATCCAGTTCCACCTCTTCGCGTCCCCGCACGTCTGCCCACCGCTGCGCCGGTACGCCAACCTGCGCATGGAGGACCGCGACCAGATCCAGAAGGCGCAAACCTTCGGCCGCCCGGCGCGCAACGACAACCTGTACCGCAAGCTCGCACGCCGCCGGTACGCCCACCTGTCCCACGGCGCGCACCACTCGCTCACGCAGGGCTTCCACTACACCATCCGCGACTTCCGCCTGATGGTCAGCGTGTCGGTCAAGGCCGACCCGGCGAATCTGTCCGATCGCGAACGCATCATCGGCCTGCGCGACGGCATGGCGACGACGCTGCGCTCGGCCTCGCTGCCCAATCGTGTCTGCGACGCCGCCGACCTGATCAACTGGTGCTCGCTGTTCGTCAATCCGGACCGCATCGACGCAGCGACCGCACCGGATCTGCACTACGACGACGGGCGCGAACTGCGCGACCAGATCGTCGACCACGACACCATCCAGGACGCGCGCTCCAACGGCTTGCACCTCTGGAAGGAAGGTGCCGGCGACGGCCTGGACGTGCGCTTCTTCTCCATCAAGTCCTTCCCCGAGCGCTTCGGCCTGTGGCAGATGGGCGCGCTCGTCGGCGACCTGATGCAGCCGGCCCTGCAGTACAGCTCGCCCTTCCTGCTGACGATGGGCGTGTACATCCTCGACCCCAATGCCACCAAGACCGTGGTCACGGCGAACCACGTGCGCGCCACGCAGAACGCCGGCAGCAAGATGGCCGTGGTCATGCCCGACGTCGCGAAGAAAGCCCGCGACTGGTCGGCGGCAGCCGACGCGATCGATACCGGCGGCGCGCTGGTCAGCATGTACCACCAGCTGGGGCTGTTCTGCCACCCCGCCAAGGTGGCCCAGACCCAGGAGACCGCCAAAGCCATCTGGCGCGCGCGCGGCTTCGAACTCAACGCCGACGTCTACAAGCATCGGCAGGCCCTGCTCGCCAGCCTGCCGATGACCTTGTCACCGGCCTTCCACGGCGACCTGCGCAAGATGAAGCGCGTCACGCGCAAGACGATGGCCAACGCCATCCACCTGGCGCCGGTGCTCGCCGAGTGGCGCGGCAGCAAGACGCCCACCCTGATGTTTGCCGGTCGGCGCGGCCAGTTGCTCACGCTTGACCTGTACGACAACGACGGCAACTACAACGCGGCTGTCATCGGCTCGCCCGGTTCAGGCAAGTCGGTCCTGCTCAACGAGCTCGCCTGGTCCTACCGCGCCATCGGCGCCAAGATCTGGATGCAGGACCTGGGTCGCTCGTTCGAAAAGCTGTGCCGCAAGGCGGACGGCACTTTCATCGAGTTCCGGCCCGACGTCGAGATCTCGCTGAACCCGTTCCCGCTGGTCACCGACATCAACGAGGACATCGACATGCTGCTGCCGGCCATCGCCAAGATGGCCTCGATGAAGCAGCTCGAGGAAGTCCAGATGAAGGCGATCTCTGCCATGCTGCTCAAGCTCTGGGCCAAGTACGGCCAGGACCTCGACATGACGATCCTGCGCGACTCCTTCGTGCCGGGAACGATCGAGGAGCTGGGCATCAAGGAGGACCAGCGTGTCCGCGACCTGGCCGTCATGCTCAACCCCTACGCCAAGGGCGGGCAGTACGCGCGCTTCTTCACCGGCCGCAACACGATCGACTTCTCCAACGACTTCGTGGTCATCGAGAGCGAGGAGCTCAAGCGCAAGCCGGACCTGCAGGCGGTCGTCAACATCATCCTGTTCCACGCGATCACCCGCGAGATGTACCTCACGCGCGATCGCAAGAAGGTCTGGTTCATCGACGAGCTGAAGCAGCAGCTCGGGGACTCCAGCGAGAACGACCTCGTGATGGCGGCGGCCATCGACGAGGCCGCGCGCCGCGCGCGCAAGTACGGCGGCAGCCTCGTGACCGCGACCCAGAACGGCGACGACTACTTCACGTCCGCGCAGATGGAGTCCGCGCTGAAGTGCTCCGACTGGACGTTCCTGCTGCGCCAGAAGCCCGAGTCCATCGAGCTGCTTGCCCGCACCGGCCGCTTCTCGATGGACGAGCCGAAGAAGCGGCTGCTGAACTCGCTGCGCATGGAGCCCGGGGTCTTCTCGGAGTGCTACATCACCTCGCCAATCGGCGAAGGTGTGGCCCGCATCATCCTCGATCCGTTCTCGCACCTGCTGTTCAGCAACAAGCTGGACGACAACGCGCCGCTGGACGCGCTGCGCCGGCA
>DAORHX010000291.1:0-5107 GCA_035438245.1 Rubrivivax sp. | reverse complement strand
CAGCCTGCCCGGGCCCGGCTTTGCCGCGCCGGCTCTTCACACGGACAGCGGACTTTTGAATTTCCGATTTGCGCCGCGAGCGGCTCCCGGATGCTCCGCGGCTGAAGGCAAATGGGCCTCAGGCCGTGCCAGCGCCAGCGACCACGCCGCGGCAGTGCGTCAGGGCGGCCGCCGCCTCTTCGGCGCTGAAGTCCTCGTGCAGGCGCTTGCGCACGCCCAGGCGCCACAGCTCGACGTGCTGCGTCGCGGCGATGCCGTGGCGCGACAAGGTCTTCCTGGCGCAGGCCAGCACGCAGCCGTCGATGGCCACGATCGGCCTGCCGGCCGTCACCGCCTCGTGCGCCTTGCGCGTCAGGCTGGGCACGTCGCCGCCCAGGCCGGCGATGCAGGACATCTCGGCCAGCCCTTCGCGGTCCAGGCGCACCGCCGCATGGTTGGCCAGCTGCGCGGCGCTCGAGCAGCCCGAGCACGAATAGACCAGCGGCAGCGTCATGGCCTGCCGCCGCTACTGCACGCGAAAGTCGATGACGATCATCCCCGGCTCGCGCTGCCGGTATTCGACGCTGACGCGCTCGCCGTAGCGTTGCGCGATTTGCGCCAGCAGCGGCAGCGGGTCGTGGTCGTTGGCGAAACGCATGGTCTCGCCCGGCTGCAGGCTGTCGAGCGCGCCGAAGATCGCCGCATGGCGGAAACGCTTGGCGACGCCGCGCGCGTCGAAGGGGTAGATGGCGTCGGGGGAAAGATGCAGGTGCGGTTGTGACACGGCGGGAAGGAGCAGCGGCGCGGGCGCCGCCGTCGGTCGATTGAACAGGCCCGCAGTTTGCGCGCCTGCGCCGCGCCCTGCCTTAAGGTGTATCAAAGATACGCCTTTTGCCCGCGCCTTCGCTCAGGCGGCCAGCTGCTGGCGGTAGCCCTTCAGCACCTCCTCGCGCAGCACGTCCCAGATGGCGCGGTGCAGTTCGATGAACCGCGGCGTGCTGCGCACCTCGGCCACGTCGCGCGGGCGCGCCAGGTCGACGGCGAACTCGCCGATCGGGTGCGACGCCGGCCCGGCCGACAGCACCAGCACGCGGTCGCTCATGGCGATGGCTTCGTCCAGGTCGTGGGTGATGAACAGCACGGCCTTCCGACCCTTGCCTCCCGGCGGCACCGCCGCCGCCCCCCCGAGCGGGGCGCGCGACGCGCTGGGGGCGGCCCGGCGCGCGTCGCCTGCCCACAGGTCGAGCAGCTCGTTTTCCATCAGCTGCCGCGTCTGGATGTCCAGCGCCGAAAACGGCTCGTCCATCAGGATGATGTCCGGGTCCAGCGCCAGCGTCTGCGCCAGGCTGGTGCGCTTGCGCATGCCACCGCTGAGCTGGTGCGGGTAACGGTCGCCGAAGCCGCCCAGGCCGACGCGCTTGAGCCAGTCCTCGGCCTGGGCCCGCGCGTCGGCCTCGGCCATGCCGCGGAACTCCAGCCCGGCCATGACGTTGCGCAGCGCGGTGCGCCAGGGCATCAGGCTCTCGCTCTGGAACATGTAGCCGGCGCGCGGGTTGATGCCCTCGAGCGGCCGGCCGAAGACCTGCACCGTGCCGCTGCTGGGCGCCAGCAGCCCGGCGGCGACGTTGAGCAGCGTGCTCTTGCCGCAGCCGGTGGGGCCGACCACCGAGACGAACTCGCCCTCGCCCACCGTGAGCGAGACGTCGTGCACCGCGGTGTAGCGCTGGCCCGGCGCATCCTTGCTGACGAAGGTGCAGGTGATGGCCTGCAGGTCGAGCGCGGGCGTGTTCATCGGCTCGTGGCCATGCGGGAGCCGGCCCGCGTGGCGGCGCGCGGCTGCGTCAGTGCGCCAACGACCCACAGCGCGGCGACCAAGGCCGCACCGGCTGCCAGTTGCTCGGCCAGCGACAGGCGGTGCACGTGCCACAGGAATGCGCCGAGGCCGAGCAGCACGCCGACGAACAGCGTGCCGGCCAGCCAGGCGGCGCGCGGCGCCAGCGGCGGGTCGAAGCGCTGCACGCTGCGAATGTCGAAGGCCGGCCTGGGCCAGCGCGCCGCCACGTCGGCCGGGCGCCAGCCGGGCGGCTCGAACCACACGCGCAGCTTGTCGGCCCACGAGCGCGTGCGCCAGCTGTCCAGCCACAGGTCGCGGTAGACCTGCAGGTTGGCCCACAGCGGGTCGAAGCTGCGCAGCGGCGCGCGCGTGCCGTAGACCACCGGGTCGCGCTCGTCCTCCTCGACGAAGCTGCCGAAGAGGCGGTCCCAAACGATCAGGATGCCGCCGTAGTTCTTGTCCAGGTAGCGCTCGTTGACGCCGTGGTGCGCGCGGTGGTTGCTGGGGCTGCAGAACCAGCGGTCGAAGCCGCCGAGCTTGCCGACCTGCTGCGTGTGCACCCAGAACTGATACAGCAGGTCGATCAGCGCGACCGCGCCGAAGACCAGCGGCGGCACCCCCGCCACGGCCAGCGGCAGGTAGGAGATCCAGCCGAGCAGGAAGCCGCTGCTGGTCTGGCGCAGCGCCGTGCCGAGGTTGTAGTCCTCGCTCTGGTGGTGCACGACGTGCGCAGCCCACAGCACGCCGACGCGGTGGCCGGCGCGATGCAGCCAGTAGTAGCACAAGTCGTAGCCGAGCAGCGCGCCGACCCACACCCACGCCGAAGACGCCGACAGCTCGAACAAGGCCAGGTGCTGGAACACCCAGGTGTACATCGCCAGCTTGAACAGCGTGCCGAAGGCGTCGACCACCTGGCTCATCGCGCCCAGGCCCAGGCTGGAGAGCGTGTCGTTGAGGCGATAGGTGTTGCGCCGGCGTGCGAGGCCGATGGCGAACTCCAGCGCCATCGCCAGCAGGAACACCGGCATGGCCAGGACGATGATCTGCGCGCCGGTCATGGCGGCTCAGCCCTTGGGGTACTTGGCGTTTGCCCTTCTCACGAAGTCGTTGGTGTAGACCGCCTTCAGGTCGAGCTTGGCCTTCGCCAGTTCGGGGTCGATGCTGGCCAGCGCGCGGAACGCCGTCTGCGGCCCGGCCTCGGGAATCAGGCCGTCGGGCGACAGCGCGCCGCGCGCGGCCAGGAAGGCGTCGATGTAGACCGCGCGGTCGCCGAGCAGGTAGCTCTCCGGCACGGTCTTGATCACCTCACCCGGCCCGGCGGCCTGGATCCACTTGTTGGCGCGCACCATCGCATTGGTCAGCGCCTGCGCGGTGGCCGGGTTCTTGTCGATGAAGGGCTGCGGCGCGTACAGGCAGCCGGCCGGCATCGGGCCGCCGAACACCTTGTCCGATTCGGCGACGATGCGCGTGTCGGAGACGATCTTCAGGTCGCCCGAGCGCAGCAGCAGCGTGACCACCGGGTCGAGGTTGCTGATGGCGTCGATCTGGCCGGCGCGCATCGCCGCCACCGCGCCGTTGCCGCCGCCGACGCCGACGATGGCCACGTCGCTGGGCTTCAGGCCCGCCTTGGCGAGGATGAAGTTGACCATCACGTTGGTCGAGCTGCCCGGCGCGGTGACGCCGATCTTCTTGCCCTTCAGGTCGGCCACGCTCTTGAAGTTGGGCATGGTCTTCGGGTTGACGCCGAGCACGATCATCGGCACGCGCCCCTGCAGCACGAAGGCGCGCATCGGCTGGCCCTTGAACTGCATGTTCACGGTGTGCTCGAAGGCGCCCGAGACGACGTCGGCGCTGCCGCCGACCACCGCCTGCAGCGCACGCGCGCCGCCGGCGAAGTCGGAGATGGTGACGTCCAGCCCCTCGTCCTTGAAGTAGCCGAGCTGCTCGGCGATGGTCAGCGGCAGGTAGTACAGCAGGTTCTTGCCACCGACGGCGATGCCCAGCTTCGGTTTTTCCAGGCTCTGCGCGCGCAGCAGCGCGGGGGCGGCCAGCGCCGCGGCGGCGCCGATGAGGGTGCGGCGTTGCATCTTCATTCTTGTCTCCATGGTCGAAGGTGGCCGCCATTCTGCCCAAGCGTGCAGGCTATGCTCGCAGCGATGCGGTTCCTGCTGGTGGAAGACGACCCGATGATCGGCGACAGCCTGCGCGCCGCACTGCGCATGGAAGGCCATGCGGTGGACTGGGTGCGCGACGCCGCGGCCGCGCAGTCGACGCTGGCCAGCGAGCGCTTCGACCTAGTGCTGCTCGACCTGGGCCTGCCGCAGGGCCACGGGCTGGATGTGCTGCGGGCCCTGCGCGCACGCGGCGACGCCACGCCGGTGATCGTGCTCACCGCGCGCGACGGCCCCGGCGACCGCGTCGCCGGGCTGGACGCCGGCGCCGACGACTACCTGGTCAAACCCTTCGACCTGGACGAACTCGGCGCGCGCATCCGCGCGGTGCTGCGCCGCCAGGCCGGGCGTGCACAGCCGCTGCTGGCGCACGGCGGCGTCACGCTCGACCCGGCGACGCGGCAGGTGACGCGCGATGGCCAGCCGGTGCTACTGTCGGCGCGCGAATACGCGGTGCTGGAACTGCTGATGCAGCGCCCCGGCGCGGTGCTGTCGCGCGCGCAGATCGAGGACCGGCTCTACGGCTGGGGCGAGGAGATCGAGAGCAACGCCGTGTCGGTGTACGTGCACCAGCTGCGCAAGAAGCTGGGCGCGCAGTTCATCCGCAGCATGCGCGGCGTCGGCTACTTCCTCGACACCGCCGCATGAACTCGCTGCGCGCTCGGCTGCTGCTCGCCGTGCTCGGCCTGCTGGCGGCGGCGGTGCTGCTGGTGGGCAGCATCAGCTATCGCAACGTGCGCGCCGAGACCGAGGCGCTGTTCGACTACCAGCTGCGGCAGATGGCGCTGTCGCTGCGCGACCAGGGTGAGGTCGCGCCGGCGCAGGCCGGCGCGCTGGTCGACCAGCAGCTCGACTTCGTGGTGCAGGTGTGGACGGCCGACGGCCGCGCGATCTACGCCACGCGGCGGCACGAGGTGCTGCCGCAGCGCGCGCAGCTGGGTTTCGCCGACGTGCGCGTGGGCGCGCAGGTGTGGCGCAGCTTCAGCGTGGCCATGCCCGGCCGCGTCATCCAGGTGTCGCAGCCGCTGGCCATCCGCCGCAAGCTGGCTGCCGACGCGGCCTGGCGCGCGGTGCTGCCGCTGCTGCTGCGGAGCAAGCGGCTGTTCCTCGGCATGGCGGACCC
>DAORHX010000290.1:0-5121 GCA_035438245.1 Rubrivivax sp. | reverse complement strand
GCCGACCGCCGCAGCATGAGCCCCTGGCGGGTGCCGCCTGCCGCGCCGTGCCGAAGCGCGACGAAGTTGGCTGTTTGAATTCGGCGGCTTTGCGCCGGGAGCGAGCGTCCGTCGGCGACGTTCAAGAATCCGACCGGGCTCTTGAAGTCGAATGGCGGCTCGAGCTATTGGCGAGGGGCCTGGTCCCCGCAGCGAAGGCGCTACTCGCCGAGGTAGGCGGCCCTCACCTTCGGGTCGCTGAGCAGCTGCCTGGCCTCGCCGCTCATCGTAATCTCGCCGGATTCCATCACGTAGCCGCGGTCGGCGAGCTGCAGCGCGCGGCTGGCGTTCTGCTCGACCAGCAGCACGGTGGTGCCGCGCTGATGGATGTCGGCGACGACCTCGAAGATCTTGTCGACCATGATCGGCGACAGCCCCATCGACGGCTCGTCGAGCAGCAGCACCTTCGGCCGCGCCATCAGCGCGCGGCCCATCGCCAGCATCTGCTGCTCGCCGCCACTCATCGTGCCCGACAGCTGCGCGCGGCGTTCCTTCAGCCGCGGGAAGATGGCGAACACCTTGTCGATGTCGGCGTCGATCTCGTTGTCGTTGCGCACGAAGGCGCCCATCAGCAGGTTCTCGGTGATGGTCATGCGCGTGAAGCAGCCGCGGCCCTCGGGCACCATCACCAGCCCCTGCTTGACCAGGTTCCACGCACCCTGGCCACGGATGCTCTTGCCCATGAACTCGATCTCGCCGGCGGCCACCGGCTGCAGCCCGGTGACCGCCTTCAGCGTCGTCGTCTTGCCCGCGCCGTTGGCGCCGATCAGGCTGACCAGCTCGCCCTGCCGCACCTCGAAGCTGACGCCCTTGACGGCCTGGATGCCGCCATAGGCCACCTTCAGCGCACTCACCTTCAACAGCACCGGTTGCGTCATCGTGGACCCCGTCAATGCGCCTTGTGCTCGGCACCGAGGTAGGCCTCGATCACCTTCTCGTTGCGCTGCACCTCGGCCGGCGTGCCTTCGGCGATCTGCTTGCCGTAGTCGAGCACGGTGACGCGGTCGCACAGGCCCATCACCAGCTTGACGTCGTGCTCGATCAGCAGGATCGTGCGCCCGTCCTTGCGGATGCGGTCGATCAGCTCGCGCAGCACCACCTTCTCGGTGGCGTTCATGCCGGCGGCCGGTTCGTCCAGCGCGATCAGCGTCGGGTCGGTAGCCAGCGCGCGCGCGATCTCCAGCCGCCGCTGGTCGCCGTAGCTGAGCGTGCGCGCCTTGTATTCGGCGAAGCGGCCGATGCCGACGTAGTCGAGCAGTTCCTGCGCGCGCTTGGTGATCGCTGCCTCTTCGGCCTTGAAGCCGCCGGTGCGGAAGATCGCGCCGACCAGCCCCGAATGCGTGCGCACGTGGCGACCGACCATGACGTTTTCCAGCGCCGTCATCTCGGCGAAGAGGCGGATGTTCTGGAAGGTGCGCGCGATGCCGGCGCGCGCCACCTCGTGCACCGCGGTCGGCTTGTACGGCTTGCCGCCGAGCTCGAAACTGCCCGAGTCCGGCGTGTACAGCCCGGTCAGCACATTGAAGAAGGTGGTCTTGCCGGCGCCGTTCGGGCCGATCAGGCCGTAGACCTGGCCCGGCAGGATGGTGATGCCCACATCCGACAGCGCCTGCAGCCCGCCGAAGCGCTTCGACACACCGGAGACCTTGAGGACTTCGCTCATGCCGCGGCCCTCACTTGGCTGCCGGCGCAGGCGCCGCCTTGCCGTGCTCGGGCGAGGGCCACAGCCCGCGCGGTCGCGCCAGCATGATCGTGATCATCGCCAGCGCCACCAGCAGCTGGCGCAGGATCGACGCGTCCAGCCGCCCGCCGGTCATGTTCTGCAGCGGGTCGGCGACATAGCGCAGCACCTCGGGCAGCGCGGCGAGCAGCAGCGCGCCGAGGATCACGCCCGGGATGTGGCCGATGCCGCCGAGCACGACCATCGCCACGATCATGATCGATTCCTGCAGCGAGAACGATTCGGGCGAGATGAAGCGCTGGAAGCTCGCGAACATCGCACCCGAGATGCCGCCGAAGGTGGCGCCCATGCCGAAGGCCAGCAGCTTCAGGTTGCGCGTGTTGATGCCCATCGCCTTGGCGGCGATCTCGTCCTCGCGGATCGCCATCCAGGCACGGCCGATGCGCGAGCGTTCCAGCCGATAGCAGACGATGACGGTGAAGATCACCAGCGCCAGGAACAGGTAGTAGTACAGCGTCACCGACGACAGCCGCAGGCCGAAGACTTCGGTCGAGCGGCCGAGGTCCAGGCCGAAGAACCTGAACGAGTCGATGCCGGTCAGGCCCTTCGGGCCGTTGGTGATGTTGACCGGCGCGTCCAGGTTGTTCAGGAACACGCGGATGATCTCGCCGAAGCCGAGCGTGACGATCGCCAGGTAGTCGCCGCGCAGCTTCAGCGTCGGCGCGCCCAGCAGCATGCCGAACAGGCCCGCCAGCAGCGCGGCCGCCGGGATGATCAGCCACAGCGGCGTGTGCAGCCCCTTCGGGAACGCGGCGTGGATCCAGGGAAAGGTGTCCCACAGGTGCGGGCTCGCCAGCAGGCCGAGCATGTAGGCGCCGACCGCGTAGAACGCGACGTAGCCGAGGTCGAGCAGCCCGGCATAACCGACGACGATGTTCAGCCCCAGCGCGAGCATCACGTACAGCAGCGCGATGTCGATGATGCGCACCCAGGCGTCGCCGAACTGCTGCGCCCCCAGCGGCAGCAGCAGCAGGCCGAGCCCGCACGCCAGAAAGACCACCAGCTTGTTCTTCATGGCGCTCTCCGCTCAGGCCCGGTCGGCGACACGCTCGCCCATCAGACCCTGCGGCCGCAGCGTCAGCACCAGGATCAGCACGATGAAGGCGAAGATGTCCTGGTAGTGGCTGCCGAGCACGCCGCCGGTCAGGTCGCCGATGTAGCCGGCGCCCATGGCCTCGATCAGCCCGAGCAGCACGCCGCCGACCATCGCACCGGCCAGGTTGCCGATGCCGCCGAACACCGCCGCGGTGAAGGCCTTCAGCCCCGGCATGAAGCCCATCGTGTGCTGCGCCGAGCCGTAGTTGGCCGCGTACATCACGCCGGCCAGCGCCGCCAGCGCCGCGCCGATGATGAAGGTGGCCGAGATCACGGTGTCCGGCCTGACGCCCATCAGCCCGGCGACCCGCGGGTTCTCGGCCGTGGCGCGCATCGCGCGGCCGAGCTTGGTGCGGTTGACCAGCCACATCAGGCCGGCCAGCGTCGCCGCGGTGCTGCCGAGGATCATGATCTGCACGGTGTTGATGACCGCGCCGCCGATATGGAACGGCTCGGTCGGCAGCAGGATGGGGAAGCTCTTGACGGTGGGCTTCCAGATGATCATCGCCAGCGTCTGCAGCAGCAGGCTCACGCCCATCGCGGTGATCAGCGGCGCCAGCCGCGGGGCGTTGCGCAGCGGCCGGTAGGCGACCTTCTCGATCGTGAAATTCAGCGTCGTGCAGACCAGGATCGCCGCCACCAGCGACACCCCCAGCAGCAGCCAGCCCGGCCAGCCGGTGCCGGCCAGCGCGGTGACCACGGTCCAGCTGACCAGCGCGCCGACCATCAGCACCTCGCCGTGCGCGAAGTTGATCAGGTTGATGATGCCGTACACCATCGTGTAGCCGAGCGCGATCAGCGCGTACATGCTGCCGAGAACCAGACCGTTGATGGTCTGCTGGATGAAGGTCTCCATCAGGTGGTTCTCCTGTACGCGCCGCGCCCCTGTTCGAGGCGGCGCCATTCTAGGTGTGGCTTCCAACCGCCCGGCCGGGGGCTTTCCCACCCGGCAAGCGGCGGCGCCTTCAGCGTGTCTTGCGGGCCGCGGCGTTCAGCGCGCGCAGTTCGGCCAGGCGTTCGCCGATGCGCAGCTCCAGCCCGCGCGGCACCGGCGCATAGAAGCGCGTGCGCGGCAGGCCCTCGGGCAGGTAGCTCTCGCCCGCGGCGAAGCCGCCGTCCTCGTCGTGCGCGTAGCGGTAGCCGTCGCCGTGGCCCAGTTCCTTCATCAGCCGCGTCGGGGCGTTGCGCAGGTGCGCCGGCACCGGCCGCGTGCCGTCGCTGCGCACCAGCTCGCGCGCGGCATTCCAGGCGGTGTACGTGGCGTTGGACTTCGGCGCCACCGCCAAGTACACGGCCGCCTGCGCCAGCGCCAGCTCGCCCTCGGGCGAACCGAGCCGCTCGTAGACCTCGGCGGCATCGACCGCCAGGTGCAGCGCGCGCGGGTCGGCCAGGCCGATGTCCTCGCTGGCCATGCGCAGCAGCCGGCGCGCGACATAGCGCGGATCGACACCGCCGTCGAGCATGCGCGCCAGCCAGTACAGCGTCGCATCGGGGTCCGAGCCGCGCACCGACTTGTGCAGCGCCGAGATGGCATCGTAGAACTGGTCCCCGCCCTTGTCGTAGCGGCGCAGCTGCTCGCCCAGCGCCTGCTCGAGCAAGGGCTCGTCGATCGCCGACGCGCCGACGTCGCGCGCCAGCCGGGCGACGTTCTCGTAGGCGTTGAGCAGCCGGCGCGCATCGCCGTCGGCATGGGCGACCAGCCGTTCGCGTGCGGCCCCGGCCAGCAGCGGGGCGCCCAGCACGGCCTGGCCGCGTTGCAGCAGCAGCGCCAGGTCTTCGGTGTCGAGCGGCTTGAGCACGTGCACGGTGGCGCGCGACAGCAGCGCCGAGTTGACCTCGAACGACGGGTTCTCGGTGGTTGCGCCGACGAAGGTGAACAGCCCCGACTCGACGTGCGGCAGGAAGGCGTCCTGCTGCGCCTTGTTGAAGCGATGCACCTCGTCGACGAAGACCACGGTGCCGCGCCCGGCGCGTCGTGCGCCACGCGCATGCTCGACCGCCTCGCGGATGTCCTTGACGCCGGCCAGCACCGCCGACAGCACGATGAATTCGGCATCGACCGCGCCGGCCAGCAGCCGCGCCAGCGTGGTCTTGCCGACCCCCGGCGGGCCCCACAGGATCATCGAATGCAGCCGCGCGCTGTCGAACGCGACCCGCAGCGGCTTGCCCGGACCCAGCAGGTGCGGCTGCCCGGCGACTTCGCCCAGCGTGCGCGGCCGCAGCCGCTCGGCCAGCGGCGCGTCGTC
>DAORHX010000289.1:0-5127 GCA_035438245.1 Rubrivivax sp. | reverse complement strand
GGAGACTCGACATGCGACTTTGGACTTCGATCCGTACGCTGGCCGCCGCGGCCGGCGCGGCGTGGCTGGCCACCGTCGCGGCGCCGGCCCATGCGGTGGAGCCGAACAACGAGCTGAACGTGGTGGGCCTGTTGCGCGCTTTCGATCAGTGGAACTGGGACACGACTGCGTGGTTCTGGAAGACCAACCCCGACGCCTTCGGCATGGAGTCGATGGGCCGCGGCAACCTGAAGAAGGGGCCGCGCGGCAGCAACGAATACGGCTTCAACGCCGGCGACTTCGTCCCCTACCAGTTCGTCGAAGGGGCGCTGGCGGAGAGCTGGGAAATCAAGCAGAACCCGCTGCGCATCCAGTTCAACCTGCGCAAGGGCGTGAACTGGCAGGAGATCCCGGGCGTGATGAAGGCAAGGCCGCTGGTCGCGGCCGACGTCATCAACAACTTCAAGGTCATGAAGGCGGCGCCGAAGAACATCAAGGGCTACTGGGAGTACGTCGAGCGCTGGGAAGCGCCCGACGACCACACGGTGGTGGCCCACCTGAGCCGCTGGCAGGCGGACTGGGACTACCAGCTGCTGTGGGGCTACTACAACGGCATCCAGCCTCCCGAGCGGCTCGCGCTGTCGAACGAGCAGCGCGCCCAGTGGCAGACGATGGCAGGCACCGGGCCGTACCGCCTGGCCAACTGGCGCGCCGGCCAGCCAGTGGTCTACGAGCGCAACCCCGGCTACTGGGACAGCGTGACCCTCGACGGCAAGTCCTACAAGCTGCCGCTCAACAGCAAGGTCACCGTGCACAACCTGGCCGACGTCACCGCCGCCATCGCCGCGCTGACCACCGGCCGCGCCGACCTGTGGCAGGGCATCCCGCCGAACAGCGTGCCCGACGTCAAGCGCGCGGCCCCCGACCTGAAGTGGCACGAATACGTCGCCGCCACCGGCACGCAGATCGCGCTGCCGGTCAACCGCAAGCCCTTCAACGACGTGCGCGTGCGCCGCGCGCTGAACGTGGCGATCGACGGCAACGCGCTGCTGAAGGGCGCGCTCGACGGCAAGGGCGTGCTGCTGAACTTCCCGTTCAGCGCCACCTGGAACGGCCTGGCCACGCCGATCGAGCAGTTGGCGCCGGCGGCGCGGGAGATGTTCGCCTACAACCCGCAGCGCGCGCGCGAGCTGCTGAAGGAGGCCGGCTATCCCAACGGTTTCGAGTTCGACCTGATCTATCCGCAGGCCAACTCGGTGCACGCCGACATGGTGCCGATGCTGCAGGCGTTCTACAAGCAGGTCGGCGTCACGATGAACGCCAAGCCGATGGAGCAGGCGGCCTTCGACGCGCAACGCCGCAACGCCGAGCGCACGGCGGCCTACCTGTACGACACCTCGCACGGCACGCCGGTGGCGGTGCTGCGCAAGTCGTTCCAGCGCGACCAGCCCTGGAACCCCATGTTCTATGCGTCGGACGAGTTCGACAAGCGCTTCCAGGACGTGCTGGGCGAGACCAACGCCGAGACGGCGCGACGCAAGCTGCAGGCCCTGAACCGCTGGCTCATCGAGGACGAGGTGCCCTACGTCTTCCTGCCCAGTGGCCTGGGCCACACCGCCTGGTGGCCGTGGGTGAAGAACTTCCATGGCGAAACCAGCACCGGCGCCTGGGACCCCTCCTTCATCTTCGCCAACATCTGGATCGACAACGCCGAGAAGCAGCGCATGCTGCGCGGCCGCCGCTGACCCTTGCGGCACAGCACCCACCGGCGCATGAAGGCCACGGCGGCAACCATCGGCGCGCTGCGCGAGCGGCCGTTCGGCTCGCACCACGAGCTGATCCGCGCGCAGGCTGCATTGCGGCCGCACAAGGCGGCCATGATCCAGGACGAGCGCCGCATCGGCTATGCGCAGCTCGACGCGCTGATGGATCGCATCGCCGCGGCCCTGCTGCGCGACGGCGTCGAGCCGGGCGGCTGCGTGGCGATCTGCGCGGCGACGTCGATCGAGTACGGCGCCGTGTTCATGGCCGCGCTGCGCGCGGCAGCGGGTGTCGCGCCGCTGGCGCCGTCGTCGACGCCGGACAGCCTGATGGCCATGCTCGACGACTGCGGCGCCAGCGTCGTGTTCCTGGATGCCGCCGTGGCGCAGGCGCTGGCGCCGCTGCGCCGCTCGCCGCGGCCGGCCTGGGTCATGCTCGATGGCTCGGACTTCGGCGTGCGCTTCGAGGACTGGCTCGCGCCGACCGATGTGCAGCCGCGCGCCGTGGCGCTCGACCCGGACGCGGCGTTCAACATCATCTACTCGTCGGGCACGACCGGCACGCCCAAGGGCATCGTGCAGTCGCACCGCCTGCGCTGGCTGCAGCTGATGCGCGAGCCGGGCCACGACTACGAGGCGGACGCGGCCAACGTCAACCTGATCTCGACGCCGCTGTATTCCAACACCACGCTGGTGAGCTTCCTGCCGACGCTGGCCAACGGCGGCACGCTGGTGCTGCAGGCGAAGTTCGATGCCGTGGCCTATCTGCAGCTGGCGCAGCAGCATCGTGTCACGCACGCGATGCTGGTGCCGGTGCAGTACCGGCGGCTGCTGGCGGTGCCGGACTTCGACCGCTACGACCTGTCGAGCTTCGTCATGAAGTACAGCACCAGCGCGCCCTTCGCGGCCGATCTGAAGGCGCAAGTGCTCAAGCGCTGGCCCGGTGGCCTCACCGAGTTCTATGGCATGACCGAAGGCGGCGCCTCATGCCATCTGCTGGCGCACGAGCGGCCCGACAAGCTGCACACCGTGGGCTGCCCGATGCCCGGCCATGAGATGCGCGTGATCGACGAGGCCGGCCGGGAGCTGCCGCCCGGCGAGATCGGCGAGATCGTCGGGCGCTCGCCGATCATGATGAACGGCTATCTCAACCAGCCCGGCAAGACGAGCGAAGCCGAGTGGCGCGACGCGCACGGCAACCGCTTCATCCGCACCGGCGACGTGGGCCGCTTCGATGCGGAGGGCTTCCTCACCCTGATGGACCGGCGCAAGGACATGCTGATCTCCGGCGGCTTCAACGTCTATCCGAGCGACCTCGAGGCGGTGCTGGTGCAGTGCGACGGCGTGCTCGAAGCCGCCGTGGTCGGTGTGCCATCGCAGCGCTGGGGCGAAACGCCGGTGGGCTTCGTCGTGCCGCGGCCCGGCCGCACGCTGGACGCAGCCGCCGTGCGCGCGTGGGCGAACGAGCGCCTCGGCAAGACCCAGGCGCTCAGCGCCATCGAGGTCGTGCCGGCGCTGCCGCGCAGCGCGATCGGCAAGGTGTTGAAGCGCGAACTGCGCGACGGCTGGCGCGCGCCACCACAGTCGAATTCAACCTGAGCGGGACGGCACGAACCGCACCCTGGAGATGCACACCATGCCACTTCCCCTGCGCAGGATCGTCACCGGCCACGACGCCGCCGGCCGTTCCGTCATCGTCAGCGACGGCCCCACGCCGAACACCTTCGGCCCGGCCGGCGACCCCGTCCTGATCAACTTCTGGGCCACCTTCCAGGCGCCGGCGGACCCGCGCGACCCCACCGACCCCGCGGCCGGGCCGATCGCGCTGCACTCCAGCGGCGGCGGCGCCACGTTCCGCTTCTTCCGCGTGCCGCCCGAAGCGTCCTTCGCCCACCTCAGCGATGCCCAGCGCCGTCAGGCCACCGCCGCGTACTACGCGCAGGTCGGCGCGGCCGATGCCTACGACCCGGCGGGCCGCCACCCGGGTTTCCATCGCACGCATTCGGTCGACTTCATCGTGCTGCTCGACGGCGAAGTGACCTTGATGCTCGACGACGCCGAGACCGACATGAAGCCCTTCGACGTCGTCATCCAGCGCGGCACGAGCCACGCGTGGGTCAATCGCGGCGAGCGCAGCGCGCTGATGATGGCCGTGCTGCTGGACGGCGGCGACATAGACTGAGCACAGCCGGTTCGCCGGCGCACCCCCATACCCCTTCCCGGCGGCATGCCCGCCGCCAGACCCTTGGAGAGCCCCATGCCGCGCAGATTCGTCGACCTGTCGATCTACCTGGAAAACGACGTCATCTCGGACCCGCCACCCTTCGGGCCGAAGATCCAGTACTTCACGCACGAGAACACGGTGGGCCAGATCACGCCCTTCTTCCCCGGCCTGAAGAAGGAAGACCTGCCCGACGGCGAGGGCTGGGCCGTCGAGCAGGTGAGCCTGTCCACGCACAACGGCACCCATCTGGACGCGCCCTACCACTTCCACTCCACCATGGACAAGGCGCTGGGCGAGAAGAAGCCCGCCATCACCATCGACGCCGTGCCGCTGGAGTGGTGCTTCCAGCCCGGCGTGAAGCTCGACTTCCGCCACTTCGCCGACGGCTACGTGGTCACTGCCGCCGACGTCGAAGCCGAGCTGAAGCGCATCGGCCACGAACTGAAGCCGCTGGAGATCGTCGTCGTCAACACCCGCGCCGGCAGCCGCTACGGCAACGACGACTACGTCTCCGCCGGTTGCGGCATGGGCTACGAGGCCACCATGTACCTGCTCGAGCGCGGCGTGCGCCTGACCGGCACCGACGGCTGGAGCTGGGACGCGCCCTTCGTGCACACCGCCAAGAAGTACGGCCAGTCGCACGACGCCGGCCTGATCTGGGAAGGCCACAAGGCCGGGCGCGACATCGGCTACTGCCACCTGGAGAAGCTGCACAACCTGGAGGCGCTGCCGGGCGACGGCTTCTTCATCAGCTGCTTCCCGCACAAGATCCGGGGCGCCTCGGCCGGTTGGACGCGCGCGGTGGCGATCTTCGACGAAGCCCTGCAGCCGGCCTAGCGCGGGCCCCGGCCATGAACCCACTCGACCACACCCACAACCCCGCGGCACGCAGCTGGCTGGCCGCCGCCAATGCACCCGGCTGCGACTTCCCCATCCAGAACCTGCCCTTCGCGGTGCTGCGCCGCCAAGGCAGCAGCGAGGGCTTTCGCGGCGCGGTGGCGATCGGCGATCAGGCACTCGACCTGGCCGCGCTGGCCGCCAGCCAACGGCTCGACGGCGCCGCGGCCGAAGCGCTGGCGCTGGCCGCCGAGCCCACGCTCAACCGACTGATGGCCGCCGGCCCTGCCGCCTGGCACGCGCTGCGCCACGCGCTGTTCGCGCGCC
>DAORHX010000288.1:0-5132 GCA_035438245.1 Rubrivivax sp. | reverse complement strand
CCGGCTGCAGCGCCTACCGCTCCGCCGCCTGCCGCCCCGGCCCCGGCCCCGGCCGCCGCGCCGCGTCCTGCTGCGCAGAAGGTGACCTACGCCGCCGACACGTTCTTCGACTTCGACAAGTACGCGATCAAGCCGGAAGGCAAGGCCAAGCTGGATGATCTGGTTGCGAAGACCAAGGGCATCAACCTCGAGGTGATCATCGCGGTCGGCCACACCGACAACATCGGCACCATGGCTTACAACCAGAAGCTGTCCGAGCGCCGCGCCAACGCGGTCAAGGAATACCTGGTGAGCAAGGGCATCGAGAAGAATCGGGTGTACACCGAAGGCAAGTCCTTCAAGAACCCGATCGCCAGCAACAGCACGGCCGAAGGCCGCGCGAAGAACCGCCGCACCGAGATCGAGGTGGTGGGCACTCGCGCCGCGCCCTGAACGAAGCCCCCCGGGCTTCGATACGGCAAACCCCGCTTCGGCGGGGTTTTTCGTTGCGGGCTCCCGTGGGTCCGCACAATGCACGCACACGTCGACTTCGAGGCAGCGCATGGGCAACGTCGATCCGCAGGAACTCGCCAAATTCAGCGAACTGGCGCATCGCTGGTGGGACGAGGGCAGCGAATTCAGGCCGCTGCACGAGATGAATCCGCTGCGCCTGGAGTGGATCGACACGCTGGCCGGCCTGACTGGCAAGACGGTGCTCGACATCGGCTGCGGCGGCGGCATCCTCAGCGAGGCGATGGCGCGCCGCGCCCGGCATGTCACCGGCATCGACCTGGCGAGCAAGCCGCTGGGTGTCGCGCGCCTGCATGCGCTGGAAACGGGCGTCGAGAACCTCGACTACCGCGAGGTCGCTGCCGAGGCTCTGGCGGCCGAGAGCCCTGCCAGCTTCGACATCGTGACCTGCATGGAGATGCTCGAGCACGTACCCGAGCCGGCCTCGGTGGTCCAGGCCTGCGCGGCGTTGCTTCGGCCCGACGGCTGGGTGTTCTTCTCGACGTTGAACCGCAATGCGAAGAGCTTCCTGCTCGGCATCGTCGGCGCCGAATACGTGCTGCAGTTGCTGCCCAAGGGCACGCACGAGTACGCGCGTTTCATCCGGCCCAGCGAACTGGCCCGCTGGTGCCGGGCCGCTGGACTGGAACTGGCTGCCAGCCGCGGCATGGAATACAACCCGCTGACGCGGCGCTTCCGGCTCACCGACGACACCAGCGTCAACTACCTGTTCGCTTGCCGCAAGCGCGCATGAACGGCACGCAACCCGGCCGAGCGGTGCAGGCGGTGCTGTTCGACCTGGACGGTACCCTGGTCGACAGCGCCCCGGATCTGGCCGGCGCCGCCAACGACCTGCGCCGCATTCACGGGTTGCCGCCGCTCGCCTTCGACGCCTTGCGGCCGATGGTCGGCAGTGGAGCCCGCGGCATGCTCGATGCCGCCTTCGGCATCGGCCCCGACGACGCGCGCTTCGCCGCACTGCGCGAGGACTTCCTGAACCTCTACGAGCAGCGCATCCTGCAGCACACACGTGTCTTCGCGCAGATGGAGCCGGTGCTGCAGGCGCTGGAGCGGCGCCGGTTGCGCTGGGGCATCGTCACCAACAAGATCGCGCGCTTCGCCGTGCCGCTGGTCGAAGGCCTCGGCCTGATGCCGCGCTGCGCGGTGCTGATCAGCGGCGACAGTACCGCCCATGCAAAACCGCATCCTGCGCCCCTGCTCGAGGCCGCACGCCGCCTCGACCTGCCGCCGACGTGCTGCATCTACGTGGGCGACGACCGTCGCGACGTCGAAGCCGGCCGCGGCGCCCGCATGCCGACGCTGGCTGCTGCGTGGGGCTATCTGGGCCGCGGCCAGTCGGCGCACGACTGGAATGCCGAAGCCGTGCTCGAACAGCCCCACGAACTCTTGAACTGGCTGGGATTGGCCTAAAATCCAAGGCCTGGGGCCGACCTGGCTTCGACGCGGGTTCGGAATCGACGTAGGGCATGCCGAGCACCAGTTCGCTCGTAAATCCACTGGAAACGAAGTAACTGCGAACGACGAACGTTTCGCCCTCGCCGCTTAAAACCGGTGAGCCTCGCAACAGTTGGCCCATGGGCTGGGTCCGAGGTCGCAAGACCAAGGGCTGCGAGGTCATCTACATGGGCTGCGCTTCATGCCGCGTCATTCGGCACGGAGCAAAGATCAAGTGACTGGCGTCAAGGGTAGCGTGCTGCTGCGCGACCCGGGGCGTGAGACTCAAACCAGCCAGCTACGCATGTAGAACTGCCCGGTGATGGCTTGCGGACGCGGGTTCGATTCCCGCCGGCTCCACCAGACCTCCAAAGCCCACCCGTTCGCGGCCGGGCTTCGTCTCGTCGACGCAGCGCCGGTCGCGGCAGATCCGGCCCTCGTTGACGTGGCACAACGCCGCCGGCGCGTTGCCTGACCAAAATGCCCGGATGCTTGCTCCCGACCTGGTCTGCCCGGCCGGTTCGCTGCGTGCCCTGAAGCTGGCGGTGGATGCCGGGGCCAACGCCGTGTACCTGGGCCTTCGCAACGCCACCAACGCCCGCAACTTCGCCGGCCTGAACTTCGACGCGGCGCAGCTGCGCGAGGGCGTGGCCTACGCCCATGCGCGCGGCGCCGAGGTGCTGATGGCCCTGAACACCTACGCCCGCGCCGATGACGCCACGCCGTGGTTCGCCGCGGTCGACGCGGCGGTGGAACTGGGTGCGGACGCGCTGATCTGCGCCGACATCGCCGTCATGGCCCATGCGCGGCGCACGCATCCCAAGCTGCGGCTGCACCTGTCGGTGCAGGCTTCGGCCACCAGCCACGAGGCGATCGCCTTCTACGCCCGCCACTACGGCATCCGCCGCGCGGTGCTGCCGCGCGTGCTGACGCTGGCACAGGTGACACAGCTGCTGCGCCATGCCGGCGAGGTCGAGATCGAGGTCTTCGGCTTCGGCAGCCTGTGCGTGATGGTCGAGGGGCGCTGCGCGCTGTCGTCCTACGCCACCGGCCAGTCGCCCAACAACGCGGGCGTGTGCTCGCCCCCCAGCGCGGTGCGCTGGGCCGACACGCCGGCGGGTGTCGAGGCGCGCCTGAACGGGCTGCTGATCGACCGCTACGCGCCCGACGAGCCGCGCGGCTACCCGACGCTGTGCAAGGGCCGCTTCGACGTGCAGGGCCGGCGCGACTACGCGATCGAGGAGCCAACCAGCCTGAACACGCTGGCGCTGCTGCCGCAGCTGATGCGCGCCGGGGTGCGGGCCATCAAGATCGAAGGGCGCCAGCGCAGCCCGGCCTACGTGGCCGACATCACCAAGGTCTGGCGCGAGGCCATCGACAGCGCCGCCGCCGACCCCGAGCGCTTCAACGTGCAGCCCGCCTGGGTCGCCCAACTCGGTCGCTATGCCGAGGGCCAGCAGCACACGCTGGGCGCCTACGACCGCCCCTGGAGATAAGGACCTTGTCCCACACGACGACCGGGCCGCTGCCCGTGGCCCCGCGGGCAGCCATGCATCTGCATGTCGGCCCGCTGCTGTACTTCTGGCCGCGCGAGGCGGTGCTGCACTTCTACGCCGGCCTGGCCGACTCGCCCGCCAGCGGCGTGGTGCTCGGCGAGGTGGTGTGCGAGCGCCGCCGCGACCTCAAGCCCGACGACTGGCTGGCGCTCGCGCGCGAGATGGCCAGCGCCGGCAAGGAGGTGACGCTGGCGACCCAGGCGCTGATCCAGTCCGAGGCCGACCTGCGCCTGTTGCGCAAGGTGGCCGACAGCGGCGACTTCGTGGTCGAGGCGGGTGACGTCTCGGCCGTCGCGCTGCTCGAGCAGGCGGGCGGGCGCTTCGTGCTGGGCCCGCACATCAACGTCTACAGCCGCGCCGCGCTGGCCGAGTACGTCCGCGTCGGTGCCGAACGCTGGGTCGCGCCGATCGAGCTGCCGCTGGACGCGGTGGCGCGCATCAACACGCCCCAGCCGCTGCTGCCCACCGAGGTGTTCGCCTTCGGCCGCATGCCGCTGGCCTTCTCGGCGCGCTGCTTCACCGCCCGCCACCACCGGCTGTCGAAGGACGACTGCCAGTTCCGCTGCAAGGACGACGCCGACGGCCTGCTGCTGTCCACCACCGACGGCCAGCCCTTCCTCGTGCTCAACGGCATCCAGACCCAGTCGGCCGGCACGCAATGCCTGATCGGCGAGGGCGCGGCGCTGCGCGCGGCCGGGGTCACGCGGCTGCGCCTGTCGCCGTGTGCCAGCGGCTTCGACAGCGTGCTCGAGCAGTTCGACGCCGTGTTCAACCGCGGCCAGCCCGCCGCCGAGGCACTGGATGAACTGCGCCGGCACGCGCTGCCCGGCGGCCTCGTCGGCGGCTTTGCGCACGGCCACGCCGGCCTGGAGGAAGCCACTGCATGAGACGCCGCGTGTCGAGCCCCGGCGGTTCCGGGCGCGGCCTGCAGCGCAGGACGAAAGGGATCGCATGAGCCGCGCCGCTGCCACGAAGCCTTCATCTCGCCGCGCGACAAGCGCGCAGGTCTGCCCATGAACCCCACCTCGACCCCCTCGTCCGGCACTCTGCCGCACCCCGCCGCCTGGCTGGCCGCGCGCGTGCGCCCGCTGGTGCAGCGCCTGCCGATGCAGCCGCCCACGCTGGCGCTCGCGCTGCTGCTCGACAAGCTGCTGTTGCCAAAGCTGCCGGCGGATGCGCGCGAGGCGCTGTCGGGCCGGCCGGTGCAGGTGGCGGTGACCGACCTGGGCCTGACGCTCAAGCTGCTGCTGGGGCCCCGCGGCTTCGCCGTGGCGGAGACGCGTGCCGCGCCGGCGCTGCGCATCGCCGCCGATGCGCAGGCCTACTGGCGCCTGGTGCGCGGCCTGGACGACGCCGACCGATTGTTCTTCGAGTGCGCGCTGGTGATGGAAGGCGACACCGAGATGGGCCTGGTGCTGAAGAACACGCTGGACGCCATCGGCCCGCTGTTCGAGAAGCCCTTCGACAAGCCCTGGGGCGCAAGCCGCTGACGCGGCGCCGCCTGGCGGCCGTTCAGGACGAGGTCAGGCCCAGCCGCTGGCTGCTGCGGAACACCGGCTGTTCGGGGTCGCCGTCGGCAGCCACCGCGCGCGAGCGGCCCAGCCGCTTGGCCTCGTACAGCGCCAGGTCGGC
>DAORHX010000287.1:0-5138 GCA_035438245.1 Rubrivivax sp. | reverse complement strand
GGAAGTCGGCGATGCGGCCGGTGCGCGTCAGCATCTGGTACTGGCGCTCGCGGTCCACCGATCGGGCGATGCGCTCCTCGCTGTCGGCCATGCCTTGCAGCATCTGCAGCTGCGACATCTCGTGGGCCAGAAGCGCGTTCTCGGCGCCGATGCGGGCCTGGATCTCCTGCACCGACTTCTGGTCGGTGGTGGCGTTGATCCGGCCCATCAGCGAAGTGATCTGGGCCAGGCGGCCGGAGGCGGCCTGCATGGCGTCCTGCAACAACCCCTTGGTCTGGTAGGGCTGGGCCAGCTCGGCCTGGCAGGCGGTACGCGCGGCGCCGTCGCGGTCCATGCAGTTGTAGACCATCGCGGCGTCGCGCAGGGTCTTCGCGCTGGGTGTCAGGCCGCCGTAGCCGGCCGCGCGCACGCTGTCCACGACCCTGAAGACTTCCGGGGGCACATAGTTGCGCAGCAGCGGGTTGTCGTGCACGTTGCCCAGGTTGCGCATGCCGTTGATGCTGGCCAGCTGGTTCTGCAGCTGGGTGATCTGCTGCACCTGGTTGTTGATCTTGGTGATGTCGTTGACGACCTGCTGGATCGTCTGTGTCAGGTTGGCCGAGTCGATGACGGGAATGCCCTGGGCCTGTGCGGTGACGCAGGCCAGCGAGGCCACGAGGGCGAAGGCGATACGACGGGGATGTTTCATGACAGAGCTCTCCCTCAAAAGAGTTCAGGTACGGCCGCGCAAAGCGGCGAGCTTGTAGGCCGCGGTGCGCACAGGTGCGAAACCCTGGCGGGCGAGCGACGCGGCCACATGACCGCCAGCGCCACCGACCGCGGCGGCAGCCCGGCCGGCGATGCCCGCAACGCCGGCGCCGGCCTGGATCACGCCGCCTGCCGGACCGACGGGGGCATTGCGGGCGGACACCGCGGAGCGCAGACCAGCCACCATCAACGTGTTCTGGATCATCTGCACGCCTTGCTGGACCGCGGCGCCCCCGGTCAGCGCGGCGGCGAGGCTGGGGGCCTGCAGACAGATGATGGCCATCAGCACCATCACGACGCAGTACTTAAGGCTTTCGGCGACGACGTTGAAGTTCTGCCCGAGGAAGCCGCCGTTGGTGAGCACGACGCGTACTAGCGACTGACCCATGTAGACGCTCAACCCGAGCGCGAAGAACGCGAACCAGGCGAGCACGACGGCATTCAGCAGCATGGACAGCCAGCTGTCGAAAAACCTCTGCGTTGGTCGCCATGCCAGGCACAACATGAAGATCGGACCCACAGCGATCACGAAGGTCAGGACCATCTTCGCGAGCGAGATCACGAACAGCGCCATGCACAGGAACAGCACATTGCCGATCGAACAGACGACCGCTGCAAAGAGCAGGTCGAGGCGCGTGATGCCGGCGTCCTTCAGCAGGTCGAGCACCAGCTGTCCGGCCTGGTCATTGAAGGCATCGAGCAAGGCATACGGCGAGGAGACCGTCGTCGGATCGACGGCGGCGGGCAGGAAGGTGGTCGCCACGCCGGTGGACAGTGCATTGGCCGTGTCGGCGATGTTGGCGATGTAGACACCGGACTGCAGCGCCAGCGCGAAGACGAGCCCGATCTTGAACACCTTCCAGACGAAGGTCGGAATGCTCTCCGCAACCTCGTGGCGCAGGACAGCCCATCCATACAGGGTCACCCACACGGTGAGCAGGCTTAGCGCGATGGGGGCAAGGGCGGCCATCAGCGTCCCCACCACCCCCACGACGTAGGTGCCGAGGAGGATGTCGAACTGCGAGCCAACCCAGGTGAACATGGACCGCTACCTCACTGCACGACGGCGATCGCCAAGGTCTTGGTGCTGACGCACTTGCTGCCGAGATCGGGCTGCTGGCATTGCAGCCACTGTCCCTTGGACTTCACGATCCAGAGACGCGAGCGTTTCTCTGTGCCGAAGGTGGAAGTCCGGCAGGTGCCTGCGCGGGCGAAGATCTCCGTGCATTCCATCAGTCCTTGGGGAGTCTCCACCATCATCCAGCCGCCTCCTGCGCAGCCTGCCTGCGACGCTGGGCAAGGCTTGGCCAACAGTGCGCCGGTGGTCGGCGGCGTCTCCACGCGCGTCGTGCCATCCGCCAAGAGCTTGACCGCCTCATTGCCCTCCACGTGTTGCGCGCAGGCATCACACACAGCAATGGCGAGCACCGCGCCGATGACGAAGAAACCGAACTGCTTCATGCCGACCTCCCGGAGCTTCCAGATTGCGTTCTGGACCTGCGATGTTGAACCTGTGCGAGCAGAACGGGAAGCCATTGACACGCTTCGTCACCGTGCCGTCCACGGATGTCGTCGAGCAGTGCGACGTTGTCGGTGGTGGCCGACAGCACCGTCACGAAATCCTCCAGGCCGGTCAGGTCCAGCTCGCAGATCGCGCTCGAATGCCCCTGCTTGACCAGAAAGCGCCGGCCGCCCTGGGACCCGAGGCTGCGCACGATCTCGTACTCGGCCTGGCTCAGCCCGAAGCCCTCGACGTACTCCTCGCGCGCAGCCTGCGGATTGGCCAGGAAGATCTTGGTCACGCTCTGCTCGATCATCGTGCGCCCGATCGGGTGGCGCAGCACGTCCGACGGGCTCTGGGTGTCGAAGATGCCCAGGCCGTTTTGCTTGCGGATCGTTTTCTGCTTCTGCTTGGCGAAGTCGCTGAAGATCGGATGGTCCAGCGCCTTCCAGAACTCCGAGATCACGTAGATGAGCCGCTGGCCGTCGACCAGGTCCTCCAGCACCTGCAGCAGGTACATCATCACCGGCGTGCGCACTTCCTGCAGGTCGAGCAACTCGGTGGTGTCGAAGCCGATCACCGGGCTGCCGTGCAACTGGCCGAGCCGGTCGTCCGCTTCGTCGAAGACCCAGCCGAGTGCGCCGCCGGCACACCAACGCCCGAGCCGCTCGTACAGACTGTTCGACCCCGACTTCGGCAGGTTCTGCCGAATGGTGGACATGCGCCGCAGGTGCACCGGCATCTGCGCCACCGCGCGCACCGCGTCGGCGATGGCGCGCTCGTCGGCCGGCATCAGTGGCAGCGCCTCGGACTCCAGGCAGACCCGGATCAGCCGTTCCCAGAACTGCAGGCGTGCCGGCGTGGCCTCGTGCTGCAGCGGATTGCAGCCCGTCGGCCGGCCCGCTTCCAGACTGAAGTACCGCGCCCCGAGCGCGCGCATCGCGATCTCGCAGCCGCGGTCCAGGTCGAACAGCACCAGTCGTGGTGCCGGCTCCCACTTGCGCGTCAGCGCCAGCAGGAACATCTCCAGCGTCGTCTTGCCCACGCCGGTCGAGCCGATGATCAGCGTATTGCCCGGCAGCTTCCGGTCGGCCGAGTCTTCGTCCGGCGGGCTGGCATGCAGGTTCAGGTAGAAGGGCTGCCCGGCGGGCGTGCGCAGCAGCGCCAGAGCCTCGCCCCACGGGTTGCCGTCGCGCTTGCCACGCGCAAAGTTGTGGCCCGCGGCCAGCGCGGCGAAGGCGCGCGACGACAGCTTGGCTTCGCGCGGCCGCCATTGCCAGTTGCCCGGCCACTGCGCGAACCAGGCCGCGTCGGCCACCAGGTCCACCGGCGCCATCTGCAGGCTGGACGACTCCCCCACCGCACCGATGGCCTGGGCCGCGCGCCGGCCGGCGTCTTCCACGTCGTCGCCCAGCACCACCAGGCTGTAGTGGTACTCGCCCATGCAGAACTGCCCATCGCCCAGCTCGTTCAGCGCCACGTCCATGTCGGCGATCTGGCTGGCCACCACGTCGTCGCTGGCGATCAGTTGGTCGCGCTGCAGTTCCAGGGCGCGCATGGCTTCGCGCCGCGGCAGGATCGAGAAGCTATGCGTCTCGATGAACTCGCTGTCTTCGTACAGCAGCGCGTTCAGGACGCCCGGTTCCACCGCGTCGGCGTACTCCTTGATGTCCACCAATGCCCCGTAGCGCCGCCGGTGGCCCTGTCGCAGTTCGAGCTTGTCGCCGCCGAAGGACAGCCTTGTCGTCGGCAGCGTGCGGTACAGCGGTCCGGCGGTGTGCGGCACCGGCTGCCAGCAGCCGTTGACCAGGTAGCCCAGGAACTCGCCGACCTCGGACCAGCTGCGATCCTTGCGGATGCACATGCCCAGCAGCATCGGGCCGAACTCGCGAAGCACGCGCTCGACGAGCGCGGACTTCTCGGCCATCGTGCGCAGTGCGTCCTCCTGGGCCAGGGCAATCGCCTCGCGGGAGCGCTGGCTGGACTGCAGGGCCCGGCTGATGCGTGACGCGTTGGGCCGGTAGACCAGCGTCAGGTACAGCTCGCTGGCCATGGTGCGGCGCTGCCGCAGCCGGGACTGGTAGGCGATCGATAGATCCCGAGCGAAGCCGGCTTCGGTCGGATGGCGCAGCTCGTCGCTCACCACACGATGCAGCCGGTGCGTCCACACCGCCCACTGCCCGCCGGCCAGGTTGCGCAGCAGGCTGCATAAGGCCTCGTGGCGCTCGGCGACCACATGTTCATCGGCACATTCGAAGGGGATGCCATCCAGCCGCCAGACGCGCAGGTAGTCGCCGCCCCGGGTGATGACATCGTGCGGGCTGACCAGCGACGAGAAGGGGACGAAGCGCGCCAGCGGGTTCTCACGCCGGGCCTGCATCCAGTGCCGCGGACGCAGCCGGCTGCGGGCGAAGCGCGCGAGGGAGCGGGACGGGGCCGGCTCAGGCATGCCAGTCATGGTGAACTCCCTTCGGCAATGCCGGCGTGTAGCTGCGCGCGTGCCACAGCCGCGCATTGCGATCGTGCAGCCACAGCTTCAGGTGGATGAACATCTGGTGGAAGCGCTGGTCGTCGCGTCGGGTGACCAAGTGCATCCAGGCCAGCGCCGGAACGAAGGACAGCAGCACGGCCAGCGCGATCCAACCGCTGAGCAGCACGCCACCCCACAGCATCAGCAGCGCACCGCAGCCGAAGAGCACGACCAGCGGCACCAGCGGGATGCCGAAGCGCATGGCCGGCCGTGTCGCGCCCTTGTAGATGACTTCGCGCGGCACCATGGCGTTCAGGCAACGATGTAGCTGGCGAAGGCCGCGGCGCCACCAATGAGCGTGCCGCCGATCAGCACGTTGGCCACGTCGGCCAGGCGCGCGCCCTGGAAGATCATCTTGAA
>DAORHX010000286.1:0-5173 GCA_035438245.1 Rubrivivax sp. | reverse complement strand
ACACGCTGGAGCAGGTCGACAGCCGCCAGTACGACGCCCAGCCCGAGGCCGTCGCGGCGCGGCTGCCGCAGGCCGAGCGCTCGCATGCCCAGATCCTGCAGGCGCTGACCGCCAGGTCCACGGCCGGCGTGCCGGGCAGCGTGCTCGGCCGCATCGAAGGCCGGCATCGCAGCGGCGGCAACACGCTGCGCGCCGCGGTGCTGGGCGCCAACGACGGGCTGGTGTCGAACCTCAGCCTGGTGGCCGGGGTGGCCGGTGCGGCCAGCGACACGCGCATCGTGCTCGTCACCGGCCTGGCCGGGCTGGTGGCCGGCGCCTGCTCGATGGCCATGGGCGAGTGGCTGTCGGTGACCAGCTCGCGCGAGCTGTACCGCGCGCAGATCGCCACCGAGAAGGACGAACTCGAACAGTCGCCCGACGAGGAGAAGGAAGAGCTGATCCTGATCTACCAGGCCAAGGGGCTGAGCGAGGCGCAGGCCAAGGCGCTGGCCGAGCGGCTGATGGCGCGGCCGGACACGGCGCTGGACACGCTGGCGCGCGAGGAACTGGGCATCGACCCGCAGGAACTGGGCGGCTCGGCCGGCGCGGCGGCGGCGGTGTCCTTCGGGCTGTTCGCGCTGGGCGCGCTGTTTCCGGTGGCGCCGCTGGCGTTCTTCGACGGCGGCACGGCGCTGGCCGCGGCGATCGTCAGCAGCACGCTGGCGCTGTTCGCGATCGGCGCCGCCACCAGCCTGTTCACCGGCCGCCATGCGTTTTTTTCCGGCAGCCGGCAGGTGGCGATCGGCCTGGGTGCGGCCGCGCTGACCTACGGTATCGGCCGGCTGATCGGCGTCAGCCTCGGCGGTTGACGCCGCTCAGCGCCCGGTGGGCGGTGCGGTCGGTGGTTGCTGCGGCAGCCCGGCCAGGTGCGCATCGTCGCCCCAGCGCAGGATGTCCAGCGTGCCGGCGCGCCAGCGCAGCCGGTTGATGCCGGTGTTGGGGATCGCACAATCGCGCGCACCGCTCAGGCTCAGGCCCTGCGCGGTGCGCCACAGCATGTCGAGCACGCCGCCGTGCGTGACCAGCAGCAGCGTCTTGCCGGCATGCACGGCGGCCAGCTCGCGCAGTGCCGCCAGCACGCGCGCATGGAAGCCGCGCACGCTCTCGCCTTCGGGCAAGGCGTAGTCGGCGTCGTGGCGCAGCCACTGCAACCACAGCTCGGGGTGGCGTGCCTTGATCGTCGGCACGTCCAGGCCTTCCAGCACGCCGAAGGACTGCTCGCGAAACCCCGGCTGCGCCAGCGCGGACTGGGCCAGCGCGCGCTCCAGCGGCAGCGCGGTCTGGCGCGCGCGCTGCAGGTCGCTGCTGAGCAGCAGGTCGAAGCGCTCGCCCGCCAGCGCCTCGGCCAGGCGCTGCGCCTGCTGCCGGCCGGTGGCGTTCAGCGGCACGTCGATCTGGCCCTGGAAGCGCTGCTCGCGGTTGAAGTCGGTCTCGCCGTGGCGCACGACGATGAATTCGGTCGTGCGCAGGTGGCTTGCCATATCGATCCCGGACATGGTTTCAGTGTAGGCGCAGCCGCGGCGCCAGCCGGGTGACGGAGGTCACGCACCGCGCCTTCCGACGGGCGGCGACCCGACGACGCCGAGGCGTCGCGCGCCTTCAGGCCGCCGCCAGCGCCGTGTCCAGGTCGGCGATCAGGTCATCGATGTGCTCGATGCCCACCGACAGGCGCACCGTGTCCTCGCCGACACCGGACTTGGCCAGCTCGGCGGGCGAGAGTTGCCGGTGCGTGGTCGATGCCGGGTGCGTGGCCAGGCTCTTGGTGTCGCCGATGTTCACCAGGCGGGTGAACAGCTGCAACGCGTCCAGGAAACGCGCGCCGGCCTCGCGCCCGCCGCCGGCGGCGCTGTTCAGGCCGAAGGTCATCAGCCCGGACGCCTTGCCCGACAGGTACTTCTTCACCAGCGCATGGTCGGCGTGCTCGGGCAGGCCGGCATAGTTGACCCACGCCACCTTCGGGTGCTTCTGCAGGTGCCGCGCGATGGCCAGCGTGTTGTCGCTGATGCGGTCGACGCGCAGCGCCAGCGTCTCGATGCCCTGCAGGACCTGGAAGGCGTTGAACGGCGACAGCGCCGCGCCGGTGTTGCGCAGCGGCACGACGCGCGCGCGTCCGATGTAGGCCGCCGCACCGAGTGCTTCGGTATAGACCACGCCGTGGTAGCTGGGGTCGGGCTGGTTGAGCCGCTTGAAGCGCTGCGGGTGCTGCGCCCAGGGGAAGCGCCCGCTGTCGACGATGGCGCCGCCCAGGCTGGTGCCGTGGCCGCCCAGGTATTTGGTCAGCGAGTGCACGACGATGTCGGCGCCGTGCTCGAAGGGCCGGCTCAGGTAGGGCGTGGCCACCGTGTTGTCGACGATCAGCGGCACGCCCTTTCGATGGGCGATCTCGGAGATCCGGGCGATGTCGGTGACATTGCCCTGCGGGTTGCCCAGCGACTCGACGAACACCGCCTTGGTGCGCTCGTCGATCAGCGGCTCGAACTCCTCGGGCTTGCGGTAGTCGGCGAAACGCGCGCCGATGCCGTACTGCGGCAGCGTGTGCGCGAACAGGTTGTAGGTGCCGCCGTACAGCGCGCTGCTGGCGACGATGTTGTCGCCGGCTTCGGCGATGGTGAGGATCGAATAGGTCACCGCCGCCTGTCCCGACGCGAGTGCCAGCGCGGCAATGCCGCCTTCGAGCGCGGCCATGCGCTGCTCGAGCACATCGTTGGTCGGATTCATGATGCGCGTGTAGATGTTGCCCGGCACCTTCAGGTCGAACAGGTCGGCGCCGTGCTGCGCGCTGTCGAAGGCATAGGCCACGGTCTGGTAGATCGGCACGGCGACCGAACGCGTGACCGGGTCGGGCTTGTAGCCGGCGTGCACGGCCAGGGTTTCGAAGCGGTGGTTGGGCTGGGTCATCGGGCGGCTCCTTGCAGGTGGTGAACGCGCAGTGTAGGAGCGGCCGGCGCCGCCGGAGGCGGCAGCTTGCGCAGGTGCTTGTGCGCGCGGCGCCGCTGCACCGCTGCGCATGGGCAGCAGGCGCAAGCCGTTGCCGATGACCCGCAGGCTCGCGCCGATGTCGGCGAACACCGCCATCCCCATGGTCGCGTCGTCGAAGATCGCCAGCGCCATGAACACCGCCTTGATGCCCCCATGCAGGCACTGCAGACCCTGAAGCAGGTGTAGAGTCAAGCGATGCAGATCGGCGACCTGGCCGCAGCCAGCTCCACCTCGGTGGAGAGCATCCGCTACTACGAGCGCGAGGGCCTGCTGCCGGCCCCGGCGCGCACGCAGGGCAACTACCGCACCTATGACGCCGCGCACGTGCAGCGGTTGCAGTTCATCCGCCGCTGCCGCGCGCTGGACATGACGCTGGACGAGGTGCGCGCGCTGCTGCGCTTCATCGACACGCCGCAGGACGACTGCGCCGGCGTCAATGCGCTGCTCGACGAGCACCTGGGCCACGTGCGCCACCGCATCGCCGAACTGCGCCGGCTGGAAAGGGAGCTGCAGCAGTTGCGCGCGTCGTGTGCATCGCCGCGCGACGCCGCGGCCTGCGGCATCCTGCTCGGCCTGTCGCAGAGCGGCGAACGCGCGCGCAAGGCGCCGCGCGACGGCCACCACCGGCACGACGACCTGCACCGGCCCAAGGCCCGGTCCGCGACGCGCTGAGCACATGCTCGACGTCGCCATCGTCGGCGCCGGCATCGCCGGCCTGATCCACCTGCACTACGCACGCGAGGCCGGGCTGGCGGCGCAGGTGCTGGAAGCCAGGCCCGACCTCGGCGGCCTGTGGCGCGAGCTACCGGCGTGGCAGGACATCCAGATCAGCACCGCAGACTGGGCCATCGGCGAGCTGTCGCTGCAAGGGCCGCTGCAGCCGCAGATCCTGGCCAACGTCCAGGCCTGGTCCGACCGTTTCGCGCTGCACGACGGCATCCGCTGCGACAGCCCGGTGCGCCATGCGCGCCACGACGGCACGCGCTGGGTGCTGGACACGCCGCAGGGTGAATGGCGCGCGCGCCATCTGGTGGCGGCCAGCGGCGGCCACAACACGCCGCTGATCCCGCCGCTGGCGCGCCGCGACAGCCGCGTGCAGGAATGGCATGCCGCCGCGCTGCACGCCCCGGCGCGGCTCGCCGGGCGCGACGCGATGGTGGTCGGCGGCGGCGCGTCGGCCTTTGACCTGATCGACCAGTGTCTGGAGCACGGCGCG
Organism: Rubrivivax sp.; assembly: GCA_035438245.1. GTDB lineage: Bacteria > Pseudomonadota > Gammaproteobacteria > Burkholderiales > Burkholderiaceae_C > Rubrivivax. Next base: position 939 of record DAORHX010000286.1, on the reverse strand, counting down.
CGGCGCATCGTGTGGGTCTACCGCAGTCCTCGATGGTTTACGCCGACGACGCCGCCCAAGGCCATCGCCGGCAGCGTGCGGCCCTTTGCGAAGATGCAGGTCAGCGGCCTCAGTGCCGCGCAGCAGAGCGCGGCCATCGGCGCCGACATGGACGCGCGCTACGCAAGGTTCGGCCTGCAGGCGATCCAGCCCCAGCGGCCGGTGGACGTGCTGCACGACCAGTTGATCCCCGGCCGGCCGCGCCTGATCGAACATTTCGCGCGGCTGCAGCGCCATGCCGGCACGGTGCAGGCCATCGACGGCGGTCGCGTGCGGCTGTCCGACGGCAGCAGCCACGAGGTGGACGTGCTGCTGTGGGGCACCGGCTACGGCACCGACCTGCGCTGGTTCGACGTGCCGGCCATCGCCGCCATCGGCAGCGTCAACGAACTGAGCAGCCGCTGCGGCTGCATCTTCCGCAGCCTGGATGCGCCGGACCTGTACTTCCCCGGCGTCGGCCTGGACGGCATCGGCGCCGCGCCCTGGGCCTACATGCTGATCGCGCGTTCGATCATGTCGCACATCCGCGGTACCGCGCGGCTGGACCTGCAGCCGGTGGGGCACAAGGTCAACCACTTCGACATCGTGCGCCACCTCGAGCCGCGCGATGCCGGCAGCTACCCGCCCGGGCGCGGCTGGGACTGGTACCGCGCGATCGCGCTGCAGACGCCGGACGAGCAGCCGTATCCGCTGCTGTAGCGGCGCAGCCTCGAGCCGCTGCGTGTTCGAGCCGCTTCATTCTGCTGTGCGGCATGTCCAGTGATACGGATCCGCGTTCAAAAGCATGGGGGCCATCTGCGCCTTCGGCGCGAAGCCGAACTTCACGGTCCGCTGTAGGAGCGGCCTGTGCGGGGCGAAGCCGGCGCAGGGCAGGCCGCGAAGCTTCGGTTCGGCGGTCGG
>DAORHX010000285.1:0-5182 GCA_035438245.1 Rubrivivax sp. | reverse complement strand
CGCGCTCGCGATGCACCTCGACCAGGCGCGGGATGATCTCGTGGTGAAGCGTACGGACGAGGCAAGCCAGCCGCTGCTCGTCGGTGGGGCTGTCGGCACCCCAGAGTGATGGAACGGGAACCAGGGCTCCAGCCTCGATGGCCCAGCCCAGGATGTCTTCCGGCGCGTCCGGCTGTGACGCCGCGCCCGGATGCGAGTTTCCTTGCATCGAGCCCTCCTTCGATTGCCTGTCTCGTGTGCGTTGTAGGAACGACTGCTCGAGGGCGTTGGAGGGGCGAACCTGACTGCTGTAGCGCGTCGCCAATGCTCGGGATGCAGTGATTTTTCTTCTTCGCTTGTTCTTTTGCGCTTCCTTCGCAGGATCAGTGGAGACCTCGATCCTTGTACTCCGGGCCTCTCCGAGCGTCAATGAGTCCGGACAAGCATTGCCCTGAGTCTGTCTTGGACAAGTTTCGGCACTCATGATTTCCTGCGCGAACACATGATCGGCGCGGGTCGGGCGACTGTCAAGCCGAGTTTACGTCTCCATCAATTGACACTCGATCCCGAAGTGCCTAGGCTTCTTGACATCGGCAATTGCAGGGAGCCTCCCGAATGGGATCGAGCCGGCCCGGAACCTCACCCGGCCCCACGCTGTACACCCCGGAAGAGCGCGCAAGGCGCGACGCGTCGCCCTGGACCCTGGTGCAGGGCGTGCTCGCGCCGGTGCAGTTCCTCGCCTTCCTGATCAGCCTGGGGCTGCTGCTGCGCTACCTCACCTCCGGTGCGGGCGAGCAGGCCGCGATGCTGTCGGTGGTGGTGAAGACGGCGCTGCTGTACCTGATCATGGTCACCGGCAGCATCTGGGAGAAGGTGGTGTTCGGCCGCTGGCTGTTCGCGCCCGCCTTCTACTGGGAAGACGTGTTCAGCATGCTGGTGCTGGCGCTGCACACCGCCTACCTGTGGTGCTGGGCCACGCACGCGCTCGACGGTCACGGCCTCGCCTGGCTCGCGCTGGCGGCCTACGCCAGCTACGTCGTCAACGCCACGCAGTTCCTGCTCAAGCTGCGCGCCGCGCGGCTCGAGCACGCGCGGATCAACGCCATGCCCGAGGGAGCACGCGCATGAACGCGCCCATTCCGATCCGCGCCCTGCCCTCCGGCGGCTGCGCCGACGCGCCGGTGCTGCGCGAGCGCGGCCAGCACGAGGTGTTCTGCGGACTCACCGGCATCATCTGGCTGCACCGCAAGGTGCAGGACGCCTTCTTCCTCGTGGTGGGATCGCGCACCTGCGCGCACCTGATCCAGTCGGCCGCCGGCGTGATGATCTTCGCCGAACCGCGATTCGCCACCGCGATCATCGACGAGCGCGACCTGGCCGGTCTGGCCGATTGCCACGACGAGCTCGACCGCGTGGTCAACCGCCTGCTCGAGCGCCGCCCCGAGATCCGCACGCTGTTCCTCGTCGGCTCCTGCCCGTCGGAGGTCATCAAGCTCGACCTGCACCGTGCCGCCGAGCGGCTCGACGCGATCCACCGCCCGACGACGCGGGTGCTGAACTACTCCGGCAGCGGCATCGAGACCACCTTCACGCAGGGCGAGGACGCCTGCCTTGCCGCCTGGGTGCCCGAGATGCCGGCGGCCGGGGCCAACGATCCCGAGTCGCTGCTGGTGGTGGGCTCGCTGCCCGACGTGGTGGAAGACCAGTTCTGGCAGGTGGCGATCAAGCCGGGCAAGCCGCTGGCCTTCGGCGCGGTGCGCAGCGCGGCCGGCCCCGATGCGCTGTTCGTCGGCCTGCCGGGCAACCCGGTGTCCAGCTTCGTCACCTTCCTGGTCTGCGTCGCGCCGCTGCTGCGCGCGTTGCAGGGGGCCGATGCGGCCCTGCCGACCGGCTGGCCCTGGCGCGCCGATTTCGACTGGCCGAAGGCCGACAGGCGCCGCGAGTTCCTGCGCGTGCGGCGCAATGCGCAGGGCGGGCTCGAGCTGTTCGCCAACCAGAGTTCCGCGGTGCTGACGTCGACGGTATGGGCCGACGGGCTGGTGGACAACCCACCGGGCCAGGTGCTGCGCCGCGGCGATACGGTACGCTTCCTGCCTCTGTCCGAGCTGATCGCGCGATGAAGGTGCAGATCCGTTATTTCGCGTCGCTGCGCGAGGCGCTGGGCGCGCAGGAAAGTGTCGACGTGCCGGCGGGCAGCACGCTCGGCGGCCTGCGTGACGCGCTGGCGGCGCGCAGCGCATGCCACGCCCAGGCGCTGGCGCGCGAGCGTGCGGTGCGCTGCGCGCTCGACCAGCGCATGTGCGACGAGGCGACGGCGCTGGTCGAAGGGGCGGAAGTGGCTTTCTTCCCGCCGGTCACCGGAGGCTGACATGGCCGAACGTGTCAGCGTGCGCGATGCCGACTTCGATCTCGGCGCCGAGGTCGCGGCGCTGCGTGCGCACGATGGCGATGTCGGTGCGGTGGTGGCCTTCGTCGGCACGGTGCGCGACCACAGCGATGGCCGGCAGGTCACCAGGCTGGAACTGGAGCACTATCCCGGCATGACCGAAGCGGCGATCGAGTCGATGATCGACGCCGCGCTGCAGCGCTTCGACATCCGTGCGGTGCGCGTCGTGCACCGCATCGGCCCGCTGGCGCCGAGCGAGCAGATCGTGCTCGTCGCGGTGGCGTCGGCGCACCGCGGCCAGGCGTTCCAGGCCTGCGAGTTCCTGATGGACTACCTGAAGACGCAGGCGCCGTTCTGGAAGAAGGAGAGCGGCGCCGATGGCGCAAGCTGGGTCGATGCGCGCAGCAGCGACGACGCCGCCCTCGAGCGCTGGGGCCTGCGCTCCGGCAACGCCGCCTGACGTTGCAGAGCCTGACGGCGGTGGCGAACTGGCCCTGGTCGACGATGCTGGCAGTGGCGCTGGGCGCGTCGCTGGGGGCGCTGCTGCGCTGGGCCATCGGCCTTTGGCTCGACGCGTCGTGGCGCGGCTTCCCGCTGGGCACGCTCGCCGTCAACTGTGTCGGCGGCTTCCTCATCGGCGTGGCACTGGTCGGCTTCGAGCGCTGGCCCGCAACGTGGCCGCGCGCCTTCGCCGTCACCGGGTTCCTCGGCGGGCTGACGACCTTCTCGGCCTTTTCCGGCGAGTCGCTGCAGCTGCTGCAGCGCGGTCAGGCGGCGATGGCGCTGTGGCACGGCGCGGCGCATGTCTTCGGTTCGCTGGCCTGCGCGGCAGCCGGTTTTTCGGCCACACGGCTGGTGCTGCGTGCTTGAGCCGACCCCGCACAAGCGCATCGCGGACGCGGCGCTGTCGGCGCAGTTGCTGCGCGGCGCGCTGGGGCGCTTTGCCAGCGGCGTGACCATCGCCAGCTGCCGCGCCGGCGATGGCAGCCGCATCGGTCTGACCGTCAACTCGTTCAGCGCGCTGTCGCTGCAGCCGCCGCTGGTGCTGTGGTCGCTGCGCAATGTCAGTCCGAACCTGCAGGCCTTCCTGGCCGCGCCGCACTTCGCGGTCAACGTGCTGGCCGAAGGCCAGATCGAGCTGTCGCGGCGCTTCGCCTCGCCGGTGGCCGACAAGTTTGCCGAAGGCCACTGGTCCGACGGCATCGGCGGCGCACCGGTGCTGGCCGGTTGCGCGGCGGTGTTCGAATGCGAGCGGATGTCGTCGCAGGTGGCAGGCGACCACGTGCTGTTCATCGGCCGCGTGCTGGCGGTCAGCGAGGCGGCGCTGACACCGCTGGTGTTCCAGTCCGGCCACTACCGCAGGCTCGGCGGGGTCCTCTGAGCGCACCGGCTCGTACGCCACCCTCTTTGGTGGGTAGCCGTCGGCGGTGACCGGGACTAACATGCCGCTGCTGCGTCGGCGCATCTCATCACCACCACGGAGGAAGCTCATGAACACCCTGGCGTCGTTCGATCGGTCCGCCCTGACGTGCGCGCTGCGCGCCGGCGTCGTCACCGGCCTGCTGGCTTGCGCCGCGGCCGCTTCGGCCCAGGAGGTGGGCGGCGGCAGCAAGACCGCCGTCACCGGCGCGGCGGGCGGCGCCACCACCGAGGGCGCGAACAGCGCGCTCGAGCGCTGCGACCAGGCGCTGGGCACGATCGGCGTGGTCGAGGACCAGAACGCCGGCTGGTACCGCACGCTGCAGAGCTACAAGCTGGGCTCCACCGTGCCGGTGCTGCGCATGATGATCCAGCAGTCGAACTGCTTCGTCGTCGTCGAGCGCGGCGCGGCGATGCAGAACATGCAGATGGAGCGCGCGCTGCAGCGCTCCGGCGAGATGCGCGAAGGCAGCAACTTCGGCGGCGGCCAGATGGTGGCTGCCGACTACACGATGAGCCCGAGCATCCAGTTCAGCCAGAACACCGGCGGTGTCGGCGGTGCGCTCGGCGGCTTGAGCCGCAGCCTGGGCGTGATCGGCGCGATCGCCGGCGGCATCAAGACCAACGAAGCGGGCACGACACTGATCATGATCGACAACCGCTCGGGCGTGCAGCTGGCCGCGGCCGAGGGCACGGCGAAGAACACCGACTTCGCGCTGTTCGGCGCCAGCTACGGCTGGGCCGCCGGTGGCGCGGCCGGCGGGTACTCGAGCACGCCGGAGGGCAAGATCATCATCGCCTCCTTCACCGACAGCTACAACCAGCTGGTCAGGGTGGTGCGCAACTATCGCGCGCAGACCGTCAAGGGCGGCCTCGGCACCGGCGGTGCGCTCGGCGTGCAGGGCGGGTTCACGCCGGCGGCGCCGAAGTAGCGGCGCGCCGCGGCGGCGCCGGCACGCTGCCCGGCGTCGCCGCTCACTTGGCCGTCAGGCCGAGCTTGTCGAGCAGCCGCCTTTCCTTGGCGAAGGTGTCGCGCGCCCACTTCGCGTAGTCCTCGCTGTTCAGGTACCCCACGCCCTGGTTCAGCTGGGACAGCAGCTCCAGGTGCTTCGGGTCGTCGATCGCCTTCTTGAAGGCATCGTGCAAGGTTTTCACGACGGCCGGATCCATGCCCTTCGGGCCGACGATGCCGTAGGGCGACGTCGACACCACGCCGTGGCCGAGTTCCTTGGCCGTGGGCACGTTCGGCCAGCGCTGCGTGCGCTTGTCGCCGAAGGCGATCCGCCTGCGGACCAGGGCACGATCAGCGTGATCGGGCGGGTCGGGAACGCGGCCTGCGCCCGGCTGCCGCCCGCGGTGGCGAGCACCTCGCTGGCCATCATCGGCCTCGCCAACGTG
>DAORHX010000284.1:0-5184 GCA_035438245.1 Rubrivivax sp. | reverse complement strand
TCCCAGTCGCTCTTCACGCTGCCCTGCGGCAGCACCACCGGGTGGTTGGCGCCGACCGCGCAGCTGGTGGCCTTCGTGAAGACGATCGGCTCGGCGGGCACCGGCAGGTTCGATTCGGCCGCATGGTCGGCGTAGTTCAGGCCGATGGCGATGAACTTGCCCATGCCGGCCCAGGGCACCGCCAGCCGGCCCGGCTGGCCGACCAGCGGCAGCGTGTGCGGCTCCAGGTCGCGCAGCCGCTGCAGGCCCTTGGGCGTCAGCGTCGCCGGGCCGATGTCCGGCAGCACCTTCGACAGGTCGCGCAGTTGCCCCTGGGCGTCGAGCAGGGCCGGCTTCTCTGCGCCCTTGGCGCCATGGCGTAGCAGTTTCATGGTCGGATGGCTCCTCTCGTTGACGAATCGTCGGCAAACCCGTGGCGGAACCCACCACAGATCAAGCTCGCGGCATCGAGCGGCCGCCGTGGGACCGGCTTTGCCGGACCACTGGCGGCGCCCCCTTGAGGGGGAGCGCCGAAGGCGCTGCGGGGGTGGTTCAATTCGACCAGCCGCCATCGATGATCTGTTGCGTGCCGGTGGTGAAGGCCGATTCGTCGCTGGCCAGGTACACGGCCAGCGCGGCAATCTCGGCCGGCGTGCCCAGCCGCCCCATCGGCTGGCGCCCCACGAAGGCCGCCTCGACCTGCGCCAGCGTCTGGCCGCCGGCCTGGGCCTGCGCGGCGATGCGCTCGCGCAGCGAGGGCGACTCCACGGTGCCGGGGCAGATGGCGTTGCAGCGGATGCCGCGCGTGATGAAGTCCGCCGCCACCGACTTGGTCAGCCCGATGACCGCCGCCTTGGTGGTGGCGTAGACGAAGCGGTTGGGCACGCCCTTGATGCTGGACGCGGCCGAGGCGACGTTGATGATCGACGCGCCGCCCTTGCCGGCGTCGTGATGCGCCAGCATCGCCGGCAGCAGCGCGCGGATCAGCCGGTACATCGAGCGCACGTTCAGCGTCAGGGCGAAGTCCCATTCGGCCTCGCTGCAGTCGAGCACGCTGCCGGCGTGCACGAAGCCGGCGCCATTGAACAGCACCTGCACCGCGCCCAGCTCGGCGGCCAGCGTGCCGATGGCGGCCGCGTCGGTGACGTCGAGCATGCGCGCCTCGATGCCGCTCGTGCGGCTCAGGGCGGCCAGCGCGTCGCGGTTGATGTCGGTGGCGATCACGCTGGCACCTTCGCGGGCGAAGGCTTCGGCCACCGCTCGGCCGATGCCCTGCCCTGCCGCCGTGACCAGGGCCTTCTTGCCGGCCAGTCTTGCGCTCATCGTTCGTCTCCTCGCATGACGCAGCGCACACTGTATGCCAGCCGGCAGCCAGCGGCACCCCGGGCTTCACCCAGGCGACGCCCGCGCGCGCGCAGCCGGGGTTGCGACCGTAGAATCGCGCGCTTTCCACGCCACGGGCCCGGGACCTGCAAGCATGAGCACCCTCCGCCGCTGGGTCCGATTCGAGCACCGCAGCGAGGCCGGCTTCGGCACGCTCGATGGTGCGCAGGTGGCGGTGCACGAGGGCTCGATGTTCGGCGAAGCCCGCGCCACCGGCCGGGTGCTGCCGCTGCACGACGTGAAGCTGCTGATGCCGGTGCGCCCGGGCAAGGTGCTGGCGCTGTGGAACAACTACCTGGCGCTGGCCGCCAAGCTGGGCCTGGCCGACCCGGCCGAGCCGCTGTACTTCATGAAGGCGCCCAGCAGCTGTCTCGACCCGGACGGCCGCATCGTCGCGCCGCCCGGGCAGGGCAAGATCGTCTACGAGGGCGAGCTCGCCGTCGTCATCGGCCGGCGCGCCAAGGCGGTCAGCGAGGACCAGGCGCTGCAGCACGTGTTCGGCTACACCTGCTGCAACGACGTCACCGCCGCCGAGGTGCTGAACCGCGACGCCAGCTTCGCGCAGTGGGTGCGCGCCAAGAGCTACGACAGCTTCTGCCCGCTGGGGCCGTGCATCGCCACCGGCCTGGACCCGGCCACGCTGGTGGTGAAGACCCGGCTCGACGGCCAGTTGCGCCAGGACTACCCGGTGGCCGACATCCGCTTCCCGGTGCCGCGGCTGGTCAGCCTGATCTCGCACGACATGACGCTGGAGCCCGGTGACGTGATCCTGTGCGGCACCTCGGTCGGGGTCGGCTCGATGAAGCACGGCCAGACGGTCGAGGTCGAGATCGAGGGCATCGGCAGCTTGCGCAACCGCTTCGAAACACCCCAGGGCTGAAGGACGACAAGACATGAGAATCGCGATCATCGGCGCCGGCGCCATCGGCGGCCTGGTCGGCGCGAAGCTGGCACTGGCCGGCGAGGACGTGACGTTCATCGTGCGCGGCGCCAACCTCGACGCCATCCGCACGCACGGCATCAAGCTGATCCAGCACGACGGCAGCGAACAGGTGGCGCGCGAGGTGAAGGCCACCAACGACTACACGGCCGCCGGCGTGCAGGACGTGGTGGTGCTGGCGATGAAGGCGCACCAGCTGGAAGCGGTGGTCGACGATCTGCCCAGGCTGATCGGCCCCGACACGCTGATCGTGACGATGCAGAACGGCCTGCCCTTCTGGTACTTCCAGCAGCACGGCGGCGCGCTCGCCGGCACACCGGTGAAGAGCGTGGACCCGAGCGGGCGCATCGCCGCGGCCATACCGGCGCGCCAGATCATCGGCTGCGTCGTCTATCCGGCTTCGGAGCTGGTCGCCCCGGGCGTGGTCAAGCACATCGAGGGCGACCGCTTCCCGGTGGGTGAACTCGACGGCAGCAGCAGCGCGCGCGTGCAGCGCGTCGCCGACTGTTTCGTCAGGGCCGGCTTCAAGAGCCCGGTGCTGGACAACATCCGCGCCGAGATCTGGCTCAAGCTGTGGGGCAACCTGACCTTCAACCCGATCAGCGCGCTGGCGCATGCGACGCTGGTGGACATCTGCCAGTATCCGCCGACGCATGCGCTGGCCGCGGCGATGATGACCGAGGCGCAGGCCGTGGCCAACAAGCTGGGCATCACGTTTCGCGTGAGCATCGACAAGCGCATCGCCGGCGCCGAGAAGGTGGGCAAGCACAAGACCAGCATGCTGCAGGACATCGAGGCCGGCCGCGCGCCCGAGATCGACGCGCTGGTCGGGTCGGTGGCCGAACTCGGCCGCCTGACCGACACGCCGACGCCGCACATCGACGCCGTCCATGCGCTGGTCAAGCTGCTGGCCAAGACCATGGACGAGGAGAAGGGCCGGGTGCGCCTGAGCCCGCTGCACTGAAGCCATCGCGCTGGCGCTGCGGCGGGCGTCGCAACGGCGCCCGGATCCTGGCCGGGCGGCGCAGATCGTCCGGCCTTGCCGGCGCTTGATCGTCGCGCACCGTGTTGACCCGGCGCTGCATCCGCGCGGGCCGCCGCTGCGTATGCTGCGGGTACGGCCGCCCGAAGCGCCGGCCGGGGAGACCATGATGCCTTCGAAGCCGATCCGTCGCCATCCACTGGCCGTTGCCGCCGTCGCCGGCAGCGCCGTCGCCGTCGCTGCACTCGCCATCGCCCAGGCCACGGTGCCCAGCGGGCCGAACAAGCTGGCCTACCCCGAGGGCTGGGACAAAGGCGTGATGTACGCCACCGTCGACCGCTACGACACCAAGCAGTACCGCGAACTGTGGGGCCCGGCCGATGCGGTGCAGGCCGCCCGCGAAGGCAAGCCGATCCCCTACGGCACCGTGCTGACGCTGGCGGCCTACGCCGCCAAGCTCGATGCCAACGGCGTGCCGGTGAAGGACGCCAACGGCCGCTTCGTCAAGGACAAGCTGCTGTCGGTGAATTCGATGCTGAAGGGCCAGGGTCTGGGCGCCGACATCCCGGCCGAGATCCGCAACGGCGACTGGATCTACCAGACCTTCACGCCCGACGGCAAGGTCAACGACAAGGCCAACCTGACCGCCTGCTTCCAGTGCCACCTGCCGTTCGCCAAGGACGACTACCTGACCAACATGGCCAAGCTGGCCGGCAGGTTCCCCAGCGACGCCAAGGCGATGGCGGCCAGCGGCGCCGACGCGGTGACGATCAAGGACTTCGTCTTCGGCCCGCAGACGCTGAAGGTCAGCGCCGGCAGCAAGGTCACCTGGACGAACAACGACGACACGCCGCACCAGGTCAGCGTGCTCGGCGCCTCGGGCCAGCGCAGCGACCTGATGCTGAAAGGCCAGAGCGCGACGCTGCAGTTCGACGCCGCGGGCAACATCGACTACGTCTGCGGGCTGCACCCGGGCATGAAGGGCACGATCGAGGTGGCGGCCAGGTAGACGCGGGCCGCAGGCGGCGCCCGCATGGGCCTGTCGTAGACTGCCGCCGATGTGCGAGGGTCCTGCAGCGGACGGCGACTTCGTCCCCTACATCGCGCACGGCGAGTTCCGCGACGGCGCCGCGCACGGGCGCTTTCGCATCGTCGTCAACCCCGCGCTGGCGCGGCCCTACGTGCTGCGGCGCACGCGCGTCGACCTGCTGGCCGTGCTGCTGGTCGTCGCCGGGGCGGCGCTGGCACTGGCCGGCCAAGGCGTGGCCGGGCTCGTGCTGGTGGGTCTGGGCATCGCCGCCAACCGGCTGGTGCGTCGCCAGGCCGGCAGCATCGTGCTGCAGCTGGCGCTGCGCCAGCCCGAGGTCTACGCCGAGGTCACGAGCAGCGGCGTGATGGAGGTACGGCGCGCCTGATGGCGCTTGCGACGGGCCGCGCCGCAGCGGCCGGCAGGGCGCTGACCCTCAAGGCCCGGCGATCTGCAGCTTGATCGCCAGCTGGATCAGCTCGGCGTTGGTGGCCACACCCAGCGCCTCCATCGCCTGGTACTTGTGGTATTCGACGGTGCGGTGCGAAATGTCGAGCACCCGGGCGATCTCCTTGGCCGAACGGCCCTCGACCAGCAGCGCGATGATCTCGCGCTGGCGCGGCGTCAGCCCCGAGGCCGGGTCGCGCTCGGTGCGCTGGCCGGGCGCGCCCAGCACCTCGGCGGCGATCTCGCGGCTGATGTAGACCCCGCCCTGCGCCGCCACCTGCAGCGCCTGCAGCAGCTCCTGCGGCGCCGCATGCTTGAGCACGTAGCCGGCGGCGCCGGCCTCCAGCGCGCGGCGGGCATAGGCCGGTTCGGTGTGCATGGTCAGGAAGATCACCGGCACCTCCAGCCCTTCGCGCCGCATCTGCC
>DAORHX010000283.1:0-5194 GCA_035438245.1 Rubrivivax sp. | reverse complement strand
GGCAACGTCGACCGCGAGCTGTTCGCGCGCGTGCTGTCGGGGGTTTGAGCGGCGGCGGCGCGCGCGCGGGCCGACTCCCGTAGAGTTGGCGGCTTTGCGCCGCCCCGACACCGCATGAACGCTTCGACTGCCTACACGCCGCCGCCGGTCTGGACCTGGAGCCGATCCAGCGGCGGCCGCTTCGCCAGCATCAACCGGCCGACCGCGGGGCCCACGCACGACAAGGAGCTGCCGCTCGGCATGCACCCGCTGCAGGTGTATTCGCTGGCCACGCCGAACGGCGTCAAGGTCACGGTGATGCTCGAGGAACTGCTGGCGTTGGGCCATGCCGGCGCCGAGTACGACGCCTGGCTGATCCGCATCAGCGAGGGCGAGCAGTTCGGCAGCGGCTTCGTCGCCGTCAATCCGAACTCGAAGATCCCGGCGCTGCTGGATCGCAGCGGCCCCGAGCCGGTGCGCGTGTTCGAGTCCGGCGCGATCCTGCTGTACCTGGCGCAGAAGTTCGGCGCGCTGCTGCCGCAGCAGCGCGCCGCCAACGCCGAATGCCTGTCGTGGCTGTTCTGGCAGATGGGCGCCGCGCCGTACCTGGGCGGCGGCTTCGGCCACTTCTACGCCTATGCGCCGCAGAAGATCGAATACGCGATCGACCGCTACGCGATGGAGGTCAAGCGCCAGCTCGACGTGCTCGACCGGCGGCTGGCCGAGAGCGAGTACCTGGCCGGCGCCGACTACAGCATCGCCGACATCGCGGTGTGGCCGTGGTACGGCGCGCTGGCCAAGGGCCTGGTCTACGGCGCGGGCGAGTTCCTGCAGGTGCAGCAGTACAAGAACGTGCAGCGCTGGACCGACCGCATCGCGCAGCGGCCGGCGGTGCGGCGCGGGCGCATGGTCAACCGCATTTCCGGTGACCCGGCCAGCCAGCTGCACGAGCGCCACGACGCCGGCGACTTCGCCACGCGCACGCAGGACAAGCTGCAGCCACAGGCTTGAGGCGGCGATGACCGAGGAGCTGTTCCGCGAGGATGCGGCGCTTGTCGAATGCAGCGCGCGCGTGCTGTCGCTCGACGCCGACGGCGTGCGCCTGGACCGCACGGTGTTCTATCCGCAAGGCGGCGGCCAGGCCGGCGACGCCGGCGTGCTGCGGCTGGCCGACGGCCGCGAGATCGCGGTGGCCGATACGCGCAAGGGGGCCGCGCCCGGCGAGATCGTGCACGTGCTGGCCGCCGGCGCGCAGGTCGGCGGCTTGCTGCCGGGCAGCGAAGTCACCGCGCGCATCGACGCGCGACGGCGCCAGGCGCACATGCGCTTGCACACCGCGACGCACCTGCTGTGTGCGCTGGTGCCGCATGCGGTGGACGGCTGCTCGATCACGGCGACCTATGCGCGGCTCGACTTCCACATGACCGAGCCGCTGGACAAGCAGCGCCTGAGCGAGGGCATCGCGCGGCTGGTGGCCGAGGCGCATCCGGTGCGCCACCGCTGGATCAGCGAAGCCGAACTGGACGCCAACCCGCAGCTGGTGCGCAGCATGAGCGTGCAGCCGCCGCGCGGCCAGGGCCGCGTGCGCGTGCTCGACATCGACGGCGTCGACGTGCAGCCGTGCGGCGGCACGCACGTCGCCAACACCGCCGACGTCGGCAACGTCATCGTCACCAAGGTGGAGAAGAAGAGCGCGATGACCCGCAGGGTCATCCTCGGCTTTGCCGATTCAGCCGCAGGCTGAAGCCGATCTGCGGCCAGGCCGCGACATCGGCTCAGCTCTTGGCCAGCTTCCAGACGTTGTTGAAGTTGTCGCCGGTGCGTTCGCCCGGCGTCTGGTCGCGGGCGAAGAAGTACACCGGCTTGCCGTTCAGCGCCCACTGCTTGCGTCCGTCGTCGCGTGTGACGATCGTCCACGGCCCGGTCGCTTGCGCCGCGTCGGCGGCGAACAACGGCGGCCACAGCGTGGCGCACTGGCCGTTGCACACGCTCTTGCCGCTGCCGGCGGTGTCGCGGTCGAAGGTGTACAGCGTCATGCCGTTGTCGCCGGTGTACACGCCGTCGGACACCTTGACCGGCGGCCCGCCGTGCATGCCCGGCATGCCGCTGCAGGCCACGAGGACGGCTGCGGACGCGGCCGCCAGAAGAGTACGAACGCCCATGTTTGCTCCTGGTTGGGGATGCCGCCCCGGGGGCGGGGCGGCTGTCGTGGGTCGATCCGTATACGGGGCCGGCGCTCGCGGTATTCCCGGTGGCCGCTTGGAAAACGCGGGGCTACATCGTCGAGAAGTCGTCGTGGCAGGCCTTGCAGCTCTTGCCGACCGCGCCGGCGGCGGCCTTGATCTGATCGAGGTTGCCGCTCTTGCCCGCGGCCACGAGCTTGGCCACGTCTTCCTGGCTGCGCTTGGCGGCGGCGTCGAACTTGTCCCTTTGCGACCAGATCTCCGGCTTGGCCTGGGTCTTCGCGCCCTTGTCGCTGCCGTCGACGAAGGCGGCGAACTGCAGATGGTTCAGCGTATCCACCAGCGCGATGTTGTCGTTCATGACCTTGGCGTCGAAGGGCACCTTGCCGTTGGCCATCGCCGCGACCCGGCCGAAGGTCTGGCCCTGCAGGAACATCGCGCTTTGCCGGTACTTGATCGCATCCTCGGGTTTCTGGAACTGCGCGGCGGCAGGCAGCGCGGCGACGACGCCGGCGATCAGCGCCAGCAGACTCGGTCGATTCATGAGGTTTCTCCATGGGCTGAGGGTTGAATCCGGACCGACGGTCCGAACCGAAGGGTGGCAACCCGAACGCGGCCCGAGACCGGGCCGCCTGCAGGCGCTGCCCAGTGTACGCAGCAGGCTGCGGGTTCATTGCCGTACGCACTTCGCGCCATGCGCTATGGTTCGCATCGTGAACCCCGGCCCCCTTGCGAAACACGCCGTGACCGATGCCGCCTCCGGCCTGGGCCGCGTGCGCGTGTGGGACTTGCCGACGCGCGCGTTCCACTGGCTGCTGGCGCTGACGGCGGTGGCCTCGGTGGTCAGCGCGAAGATCGGCGGCAACGCGATGGACTGGCACCTGCGCTTCGGCACCCTGATGCTGGCGCTGCTGGGCTTTAGACTGCTGTGGGGCTTGGTCGGCGGGCACTGGTCGCGCTTCGCCAGCTTTCTCTACGCGCCGGGCGCCGCATGGCGCTACCTGCGCGGGCGCTCGCGCACCGACGAGCACCACGAGGTCGGCCACAGCCCGCTGGGCAGCCTGTCGGTGTGGGCGCTGCTGTTCTTCCTGTCGCTGCAGGTCGCCACCGGGCTGGTGGCCGATGACGAGATCTTCACCGTCGGTCCGCTGAACCGCTTCGTCAGCCGCGCGGTGGCCTCGGGCGCCACTTCCTGGCACAAGAATCCCGGCGAGTGGATCCTGATCGCGCTGGTCGCGCTGCACGTGCTGGCGGTGCTGTACTACACGCTCGTGCGGCGCAAGAACCTCGTCGGACCGATGATTCACGGCGACAAGCTGCTGGGTGCGCACACGCCGCAGTCGGTCGACAATCTCGCCACGCGCCTGCTGGCGCTGGTGCTGGCGGTGTCCTGCGGCGTCGGCGCAAGCTGGGTGGCCGCCCTGGGTGGTTGATGGTCTTGCTGCGACGCCTCGAAGCGGTGGCCGGCGCGCTCTGCGCAGCACGGGAGGACGATTGAGCGCGGTGCAGTTCCGCCTGGTGCAGGCCGACGGCCCCGAGCAGTTGGCCGCCGCGCGCGAGATCTTCCTCGAGTACGCCGACAGCCTGCAGGTCGACCTGTGCTTCCAGAACTTCGACGCCGAGCTGGCCGCGCTGCCCGGCGAGTACGCGCCGCCGGGCGGTGCGCTGCTGCTGGCCTATGCCGACGGCACGCTGGCCGGCTGCGGCGCGATGCGTGCGCTGGCCGACGTCGACCATGCCAATGCCTGCGAGATGAAGCGGCTGTTCGTGCGCCGCGCGTTTCGCCGCTTCGGCCTCGGCCGCGTGCTGGCGCAGGCGCTGATGGACCGTGCCGCGGCGGCCGGCTATTCGGCGATGCTGCTGGATACGCTGGACGAGATGGAGTCGGCGCGCGAGCTGTACGCGACGCTGGGTTTCGAGGAGGTGGCGCCGTACTACTACAACCCGATCCCCGGCGCGCACTACCTGAAGGTGCAGCTGTAGGGGCTGGCGCTAGTGCAGCGTTCGACGCTATGCAGCACATAAAACCGCGTCCTTGCCGCCCTGGCGTCGTTGCAAATCCTCGCGATACCACTGGGTATCGCTGCGGTTTGCGCCTAGCCAGGACGACAAATCCATCGGTTTTCCTAAGTGCCGCACAGCGGCGAACACTGCACTAGACTGCGGCGCACGACGAGCAAGGAGACCGCATGAACCCATTCAGGCAGTTGCTGCGCGCGGCGGGCAGCCGGCCGCCGATCGGCACCTGGATCAGCTCGGCCAGCCCGATCGTCGCCGAAGCCGTCGGCCACGCCGGTTTCGACTGGGGCGTGGTCGACATGGAGCACGCGCCGCTGGACATGATGGGCGTGGTGCAGCTGCTGCAGGCGCTGGGCAACACGAAGATGCTCGCCATCGTGCGTGTGCCGTGGAACGAGCCGGTGGTCGTCAAGCGCGTGCTCGACGCCGGCGCGACCACGCTGCTGTTCCCGTTCGTGCAGAACGCCGACGACGCGGCGCGCGCGGTGGCCGCGACGCGCTACCCGCCGGCCGGGCTGCGCGGCATGTCGGGCACCAGCCGGGCGTCGAAGTTCGGCGCCGTGCCGAACTACGCGAAGACGGCCGACGCCGGCATCGGCGTGATCGTGCAGATCGAGACACCGCAGGCACTGACGCAGCTGGAAGCGATCGCCGCCGTCGACGGCGTCGACGCCATCTTCATCGGGCCGGCCGACCTGTCGGCCAACATGGGCCACACCGGGCAGTTCACGCATCCGGCGGTGATGCAGGCGATGGGCGATGCGGCGCGGCGCTGCAAGGCCCTGGGCAAACCGGTGGGCACGGTCGGCGGCACGCCCGACGTGGTCACGCAGTACCGGGCGCTCGGCTACGACTATCTCGCCATCTCCTCCGACATGGGGCTGTTGATGAGCGGCGCGCTGGCCGCGGCGAGGGCGCTGCGCGGCCTGTCCGACGAGCCGCACGTGCACACGCTGCATGCCGGCACGCGCACCGATGCTGCGGCCTGAGCGCCACGGCGCCCCGGCGCCGGC
>DAORHX010000282.1:0-5200 GCA_035438245.1 Rubrivivax sp. | reverse complement strand
CTTTGCCGCGCCGGCTCTTCACACGGACAGCGGACTTCTGAAATTCCGCTTTGCGTCGCGAACGGCCATCCGATTCATGGCGATCGAACGCACGCGGGCATCAGATACCGCGCGCCGAGCGTAGCGTCTTCATGCGGTCGACCGACTGCAGCTTCAGCGTCTGCGGCCTGCCGCCGCGCACGATGTCCAGCGTCACCTCGCGCTCCGGCGCGCCGCCGGCCCACAGCGTCTTCCACAGCACGTCGAGCCCGCCCACTTCGGTGCCGTCGATGCGCACGATGCGGTCGCCCGGCTCGACGCCGGCGACTTCGGCCGGGCTGTCGATGGTGACGCGCACGACACGCACGACGCCCTCGGCCTCGATGCAGTTGACGCCGATCCAGGCCCGGCGGCTGGCCTGGCTGCTGCCGCGCTGGCGCAATTCGGTCAGGATCGGCCGCAGCAGGTCGATCGGCACGAACATGTTGCCGCTCAGCGGCGGGCCCTCGGCTCCGGCCGCGTCCCTGACGAGCAGCGAGCCGATGCCGACCAGTTCGCCGCGCTCGTTGAACAGGCCGGCCCCGCTGTGGTCGGGGCGCGCCGGCGCGGTGAACAACGCGCCCTCGACGTGGTATTCCCAGTAGCCGGAGAAATCGCGGCGCGACACCAGTTGGGCGACGCTGATCGCACCGTCGGCGCCGCCGCTGACGAACATCAGCCCGTCGCCGCGCGCCAGGGCGGCCGACACGCCGAACGGCGCCGGTGCAATGCGCAGCGGCGCCAGCGGCTGCACCAGGCCGAAACCGGTGGCGACGTCGTAGCCGACCAGCCGCGCCGGCACCTCGCGCTCGTCGTCGGCGATCAGCTGCACCTGCTCGGCCTCGAGGATCAGGTAGCCGATGGTCAGCACCAGATCGCCGTCGCCGATGACCACGCCCGAGCCCTGGCGCACGCGGCCCAGCGTCGCCGCCGAACGTGCATCGTCGACGGCGCGCGCGCGCAAGCCGACCACCGCTGCACTGGCGCGCTCCAGTGCGCGCGACTGCGCCTCGATGGCCGACGGCGGCTCGGCTGCCTGGGCGTGGGCGTGCAGGCCGGGCGTCAGGCCCAGCCACAGGGCCAGCAGCAGGTGCAACGGGCGGGCAGACATGGCACGGCTTTCGCGGCAGACGACGTGCCGTCCATCATAGGCTGGCCGCCGCCGTGCTGCTCGGCGCGCGTCAGCCGCGGCGGCCGAACGGCGCCTGGCCGCGCCAGTAGCGGATCATCAGGAAGCCGCCGAGCATGCCGCCGAGGTGCGCGAAGTGCGCGATGCCGCTGCGGCCGTACAACCCGAGCAGCAGTTCGAGCACACCGAAGACGATGACGAAGGTGCGTGCCTTCATCGGGATCGGCGGAATCAGCGGCACGATGATGCGGTTGGGGAACAGCATGCCGAAGGCCAGCAGCAGGCCGAACAGCGCGCCCGACGCGCCGACGGTCGGCACGTTCGAGCCGCTGAGCCAGGTGATCAGCAGCTGCGTCGCCGCGGCCGCGAGCAGGCTGGCGAGCAGGAACTGCGCGTAGCGATGGCGGCCCCACAGCCGCTCGAGCTCGGAGCCGAACATCCACAGCCCCAGCATGTTGAAGGCCAGGTGCATCAGGTCGCCGTGCAGGAAGCCGTAGCTGAGCATCTGCCACGGCCAGAACATGCCGCTGCGCAGCGGCCACAGCGCGAACCACAGGTCCAGCCGCAGGAAGGTGTCGACGCAGAACACCGCCGTGCAGATCAGCATCAGGGCTTTGGTCAGCGGCGGGATCGGCGGCATGTTCGGCGACAGGGTTCGCGCCCGTTGCCGGCCCGTCGGCAACGGGGCCGGCCTGCGCGTCGTGCGGTGGTGCCCGGGGCCGGACTCGAACCGGCACGCCTTGCGGCGGGGGATTTTGAGTCCCCTGCGTCTACCGATTTCGCCACCCGGGCTGTGGGGTGCGGCCAGTGGCACGCGAGGGCGCGGATTATGGCACGCGCGCCCTCGCGCCGGCCGCGCGGCGGCGGCTCTCACGCCGGCCTCGGGCCGCTGCGACAATAGGCACGCTTGCCGACCGCCCTGTCATGGCCACGAAGAAGACACCGCGCTACAAGACCTTGCAGCAGACCATCGGTGCGACACCGCTGGTGCGCCTGCAGCGCCTGCCCGGCGCCGACAACGACGCGCGCGGCAACATCCTGCTCGGCAAGCTCGAGGGCAACAATCCGGCCGGCTCGGTGAAGGACCGGCCGGCGCTGAGCATGATCCAGCGTGCCGCCGAGCGCGGCGACATCCGGCCCGGCGACACGCTGATCGAGGCCACGTCGGGCAACACCGGCATCGCGCTGGCGATGGCCGCGGCGATGCTCGGCTACCGCATGATCCTGGTGATGCCCGAAGACCTGTCGATCGAGCGCGCGCAGACGATGAAGGCCTACGGCGCCGAGCTGGTGCTGACGCCGCGCTCCGGCGGCATGGAGTACGCGCGCGATCTGGCCGAGCAGATGGTGGCCGACGGCAAGGGCCGCGTGCTCGACCAGTTCGCCAACGAGGACAACCCGCGCATCCACTACGAGACCACCGGCCCCGAGATCTGGGACGACACCGCCGGCCAGGTGACGCACTTCGTCAGCGCGATGGGCACCACCGGCACCATCACCGGTGTGTCGCGCTACCTGAAGCAGCGCAACCCGGCGGTGCGCATCATCGGCGCGCAGCCGAGCGAGGGCTCGCGCATCCCCGGCATCCGCAAGTGGCCCGAGGCCTACCTGCCGAAGATCTACGACCCGAAGCAGGTCGACGAGATCGTGCTCGTGTCGCAGGCCGATGCCGAGGACATGGCGCGCCGCCTGGCACGCGAGGAGGGCCTGTTCGCCGGCATCTCCGCCGCCGGCGCCTGCTGGGTGGCACTGCAGCTGGCGCGCACGCTGAGCAACGCCACCATCGTCTTCGTGGTCTGCGACCGCGGTGACCGCTACCTGTCCACCGGTGTGTTTCCGGCATGAGCGCGCCGGGCCGCTCCCAAGCGCGAATCCCGCAGCGCACAGCGCGGAGGGTGTTCCTGTGACCGCGCCGGGCCGCTCCCAAGCGCGCATCCCGCAGCGCGCAGCGCGGAGGGTGTTCCTGTGACCGCGCCGGGCCGCTCCCAAGCGCGAATCCCGCAGCGCGCAGCGCGGAGGAGCCGATGAACTACCGCTTCTGCCCGCAATGCGCGACGCCGCTGGAATGGCTGCCGGCGCTCGAGGACGGGGGTGCCAAGGAGCGGCTGCGCTGCCCGGGCTGCGCGTGGACGCACTGGAACAATCCGACGCCGGTGCTGGCGGCGGTGATCGAATGCGCCGACCGCGACGGCCGGCTGCTGCTGGCGAAGAACGCGGCCTGGAAGGGCAACATGTTCGCGCTGATCACCGGTTTCATGGAGGCCGGCGAAACCCCGCAGGCCGGCATCGCGCGCGAGGTCGCCGAGGAAACGGCGCTGCAGGTCGACGCGCTGCAACTGATCGGCGTCTACGACTTCCAGCGCATGAACCAGGTGATCATCGCCTACCATGCGCTGGCGCGCGGCGAGGTCCGGCTGTCGCCGGAGCTGGCCGAATACCGGCTGTTCGCGCCGCAGGACGTGCGCTGCTGGCGCGCCGGCACCGGCATGGCGCTGGCCGACTGGTTGCGCTCGCGCGGCCACGAGCCGCAGTTCCTCGATGTGCCGCCGCGCTCTTGACAACGGATCCGACGATGGAAGTGCAGAAGGAAATCGACACACGCGGGCTGAACTGCCCGCTGCCGATCTTGAAGGCGAAGAAGGCACTGGCCGACATGGCCAGCGGCGACGTGCTGAAGGTGCTGGCCACCGACCCCGGCTCGGTGCGCGACTTCCAGGCCTTCGCGCGCCAGACCGGGCACGAACTGGTCGAGCAGACCAGCGCCGAGGCCGAGTTCACGCACTACCTGCGGCGCAGGTAGCTGCGGCGTCTACAGCGGCACGCTGCGCAGGAAGTCGCGGAAGCCCGGCCCCAGCTGCGGGTGCGCCAGCGCCAGTTCGACGTTGGCCTGCAGGAAGCCCTCCTTGCTGCCGCAGTCGTAGCGCCGGCCCTCGTAGCGATAGGCGAAGACCTTCTCGCGACGCAGCAGCGAGGCGATGCCGTCGGTCAGCTGGATCTCGCCGCCGACGCCGCGCGGCTGCGCGGCGATCTCGCGGAAAACGCCCGGCGTCAGGATGTAGCGGCCGGCCACGCCCAGCCGTGACGGCGCCACCTCCGGCGCGGGCTTCTCCACGATCTGCGTGACGTCGACGAGGCGTTCGTTGACCGACGGGCCGGCGACGATGCCATAGCGCCGCGTCTGTTCGGCCGGTACTTCCTGCACCGCCAGGATCGACGCCTGCCATTCCTCGAACTGCTCGACCATCTGCTTGAGCACCGGCGCTCCACCGGGCGGGCCGACCATCAGGTCGTCGGCCAGCAGCACCGCGAACGGCTGGTTGCCGACCAGCCGCTGCCCGCACAGCACCGCGTGGCCGAGGCCCAGCGCCTGCGCCTGACGCACGTAGATGCATTCCATGTCGTCGGGCTTGACGTTGCGCACGACCTCGAGCAGCTCCTCCTTGCCCGCCTGTTCGAGGGCTACCTCGAGCTCGAAAGTCATGTCAAAGTGGTCCTCGATCGGCCGCTTGTGGCGGCCGGTGACGAAGATCATTTCGCGCACGCCGGCGGCATAGGCCTCCTCGACGGCATACTGGATCAGCGGCTTGTCCACCACCGGCAGCATTTCCTTCGGCTGCGCCTTCGTGGCGGGCAGGAAGCGGGTCCCCAGGCCGGCCACGGGAAAGATGGCTTTGTTCACCGCCATGCGCATCTCTACAATCCCCTCGATCATGTCGGTTCATTGTGGCATGCAGCAATTGGCGCGCCGGCCTGACGCGCGGGCGGATGTCTCATGGACGTGCTGATCGTCGAGCCACTCGAACCCGAGGTCCTGCAGTGGATCGACGCGCGCCATCCGGTGCGCTTCGCCCCCGAACTCGAACGCGACCCGCGCGCGCTGCGCCAGGCGCTGTTCAACGTGCGTGCGCTGATCGCGCCGCCGTCGGTGTCGCTGGATGCGCAGGCGCTGCATTTCGCGCCGGTGCTGCGCGCGGTGGGCCGGCTCAGCGCCGGCGCCGAGAACCTGGATGCCGAGGCCTTCGCCCGCGCCGGCGTCGAGATCGTGCGCCCCGG
>DAORHX010000281.1:0-5202 GCA_035438245.1 Rubrivivax sp. | reverse complement strand
TTCACCCATCACGGGCATTACGACGCCGGCCACTTCACCTTGTTCAAGGGCGCCCACGAGTCGAGCGTGTTCACGCTGGTCAACCAGATCGTCGAGCGCGAGGCGGGTGGCGCCGAGCAGGCGCAGCGCATCGTCGCCGTGCTGCTGCAGTTCGGCGAGAAGAACCCGGGCATGACACGCGTCATGGTCGGCGATGCGCTGGTCTTCGAGCACGAGCGGCTGACCGCGCGCATGAACCTGTTCTTCGACCGCGTCGAGTCGCAGCTGCGCCAGTCGCTGCGGCTGGCGGCCGAGGCCGCCGGCTCGAGCACGCCGACGGTGGACGCGCAGGCGCTGGCCTCTGCGCTGACGGCGCTGGTCGTCGGCCGGCTGCAGCGCTACGCGCGCTCGGGCTTCAAGCGGCTGCCGACCGAGCATCTCGACCTGGCGTTGCGCCGGCTGGCGGTCTGAGCATCGCCGGCAGGCCGCTGCTCGCGGCCGCCGGGGTCGCGCCGGCGCCGGTGCCTGCCAGGACGCGGCCTACACTGACGCCATGAACGCGCTCGAATCGCTGATCACCCGTGCCGAAGCGCTGCTGGCGCGACTGGAAGCCGTGCTGCCGCAGACGCTGGCCGCGCCGGACTGGAACGCCGCCGTGGCCTTCCGCTACCGCAAGCGTGGCGCCGGGGGGCGCATCGAGCCGGTGCGCCATGTGGCGCAGATCCGGCTGCACGATCTGGTCGAGGTCGAGCCGCAGAAGCAGCGGCTGCTGCGCAACACCGAACAGTTCGTCGCCGGCCACGGCGCCAACAACGTGCTGCTGACCGGCGCGCGCGGCACCGGCAAAAGCTCGCTGATCAAGGCCTGCCTGAACGAGTTCGCGCCGCGCGGCCTGAGGCTGATCGAGGTCGACAAGGCGGACCTCACCGACCTGCCGGACATCGTCGAACTGGTGGCCGAGCGGCCCGAGCGCTTCGTCGTCTACTGCGACGACCTGAGCTTCGACGAGGGCGAGCCCGGCTACAAGGCGCTGAAGTCGATCCTCGACGGCTCGGTGGCGCAGGCCTCGGACAACGTGCTGATCTATGCCACCAGCAACCGCCGCCACCTGCTGCCCGAATACATGTCGGAGAACCTGACCTACAAGCACACCGAGGACGGCGAGGTGCACCCCGGCGAGGTGGTCGAGGAGAAGATCTCGCTGTCCGAGCGCTTCGGCCTGTGGGTCAGCTTCTATCCGTTCACGCAGGCCGAGTACCTGGCGATCGTCGCGCAGTGGCTGCGCGGCTTCGGTGTCGGCGAGGACGCCATTGCCGCGGCGCGCCAGGAAAGCCTGGTGTGGGCGCTGGAGCGCGGCTCGCGCTCGGGCCGCGTCGCCTACCAGTTCGCCAGGGACTATTCGGGAAGGCACCACGCTTGAGCGCGGAACGGGTGCCGGTCGATGTCGCCGTCGGCGTGCTGATCGACCGGGACGGGCGGTTCCTGCTCACCAGCCGCCCCGCAGGCAAGGTCTATGCCGGCTACTGGGAATTTCCCGGCGGCAAGCTCGAAGCCGGCGAGAGCGTGGCACAGGCGTTGCGGCGCGAACTGCACGAGGAGCTGGGCATCGACATCGGCGCGGTGGCGCCGTGGAAGGTCGAGCTGGTCGACTACGAGCATGCGCGCGTGCGGCTGCATTTCTGCAAGGTGCGGGACTGGCAGGGCGAGTTCCAGATGCGCGAAGGCCAGGCGATGGCCTGGCAGGTGCTGCCGGTACAGGTGCAGCCGGTGCTGCCAGGCACGATCCCGGTGCTGCAATGGTTCGCGGCCGAGCAGGGCTTTGCGGGAGCGACGCACCGGGGCTGATTGTTAAACTGCCCCGATGGACTGGCTGGACGAGGTGAAGTGGGATGCGCAGGGCCTGCTGCCGGTGATCGCGCAGGAGCTCGGCAGCAACGACGTGCTGATGTTCGCCTTCATGAACCGGGAGGCGCTGGCGCGCACCGCGGCCACCGGTCAGGCCGTGTACTGGAGCCGCTCGCGCCGGCGGCTGTGGCACAAGGGCGAGGAGTCGGGCCACTTCCAGCAGGTGCACGAGATGCGGCTCGATTGCGACAACGATGTGCTGCTGCTGAAGGTGACGCAGCTGGGCCATGACCCCGCGGAACCCTCGATTGCCTGCCACACCGGGCGCCACAGCTGCTTCTTCCGCCGCTACGGCGACGGCCGCTGGCACGACGTGGAGCCGGTGCTCGTCGACCCCCAGCGGATCTACGACAAATGAGCGGCGACGACACGCTGGCGCGGCTGGCCGCGGTGATCGAGACGCGGCGCGGCGGCGACCCCGACAGAAGTTATGTCGCGCGCTTGTTTTCGAAGGGGGGCGACGCCATCTTGAAGAAGATCGGCGAGGAAGCCACCGAAACGGTGATGGCCGGCAAGGACGGCGACCGCGCCAAGATCGTCTACGAGGTGGCGGACCTGTGGTTCCATTCGATGCTGCTGCTGGCGCAGCACGGCCTGACGCCGGCCGACGTGCTGGCCGAGCTGCAGCGCCGCGAAGGGCAATCGGGGCTGGAGGAGTTCGCCGCGCGCAAGCTCAAGGCCAGGGAGGGTGAGGGTCCATGAACCAGATCGTGCAGCTCGACGAGCGCGAGACTTCGCTGAAGAACGTCGGGCACATCAGCTACCTGCTGCACCTGATCGTCGCCGTCGGCGCGGTGATGCCGGGCGCGCAGGCCAGTGTCGCGCTGCTGATCGTCGCCTTCGTCATCGACCTGGTGAAGAAGGACAGCGCCGCCAGCACCTGGCAGGAATCGCACTTCAGCTGGCGCATCCGCACGGTGCTGTGGGCCGCCGGCCTGTATCTGGTGACGGCGCCGCTGTGGCTGCTGCTGCTGGTTCCCGGCTGGATCGCCTGGGGCGTGATCTCGATCTGGTTCCTCTACCGCATCGTGCGCGGCTGGATGAACCTGAATGCCAACGTGCCGATGCCGGCCTGAAGAGGAAGACGATGAGCCACGACCCGAACTGCGTCTTCTGCAAGATCGTCGACGGCAAGATCCCGTCGAAGAAGGCCTACGAGGACGAGGAACTGCTGGTTTTTCATGACATCAACCCGTGGGCGCCGGTGCATGTGCTGGTCATTCCGAAGGAACACGTGGCCACGCACTACGACGTCACACCCGAGCACGAGCCGCTGCTCGGCCGCATGCTCGGCCTGGCGCCGCGGCTGATGCGCGAGCTGGGCGTGGTCAACGGCTTTCGCACGCTGATCAACACCGGGCCCGACGGCCGCCAGGAAGTGCAACACCTGCACATGCACGTCATGGGCGGGCCGCGCCCGTGGCTGAAAGGGTGAGGCCGCTCACCTAGAATCGGCATTGGCTTTGCAGGAGAAATGACATGGGTTCGTTCAGCATCTGGCACTGGCTGATCGTGCTGCTGGTCGTGGTGTTGATCTTCGGCACCAAGAAGCTGAAGAACATCGGCAGCGACCTGGGCGGTGCCGTCAAGGGCTTCAAGGACGGCATGAAGAGCGGCAGCGAGGCCGAGGACGCCGCCGCGCCGCCGCCGCAGGTCGGCACGCACAAGAGCACGGCCAACAACACCGTCGACGTCGAGGCACGGACCAAGTCCTGAAGCCCGCGTGATCGACTTCGGTTTCGACAAGCTCGCGCTGATCGGCGCGGTGGCGCTGATCGTCATCGGGCCGGAGAAGCTGCCGCGCGTGGCGCGCACCGTCGGCCACATGCTCGGCAAGGCGCAGCGCTATGTCGCCGACGTCAAGGCCGAGGTCAACCGCTCGATCGAGCTCGACGAACTGAAGAAGATGAAGACGCAGTTCGAGGACGCGGCGCGCGATGTCGAGAAGAGCGTCAACGACGAAGTGCGGCAGACGCACGAGTCGCTGCAGTCGAGCTGGGACGGCGCCGCGTCGTCCGGCGACGGGCCGCTCGCACCGCCGCCGCTGCAATACAAGCACCCGAACAAGCGCTGGCGCCTGAAGCGCGGCGCCACGCCGCAGTGGTACAAGCAGCGCAACGGCATCCGCACGCGCGCGCAGTCCGGTGCGGCGCGCGTCGCGCGCTTCCGGCCGCCTGGCCTGAAGGCGCCGCGGTGAGCGCCGCCCGGCCGATCCGTAGGCGCTCGGCTCCCCCTCGGGGGGAAGGGCCGCAGGCCCAAGGGGGCGACATGAGCGCCGCCCGGCCGGTCCGTAGGCGCTCGGCTCCCCCTCGGGGGAAGGGCCGCAGGCCCAAGGGGGCGACATGAGCGCCGTCCGGCCGATCCGTAGGCGCTCGGCTCCCCCTCGGGGGAAGGGCGGGTCGGCATGAGCGAACCGGACAAGCGCGACGAACTCGAAGGCACCGAGGCGCCGTTCGTCTCGCATCTGGTCGAGCTGCGCGACCGGCTGATCCGCGCGCTGGTCGCCGTCGGCATCGCCTTCGGCGTGCTGATGCTGTGGCCCG
The DNA here is from genome assembly GCA_035438245.1 of Rubrivivax sp. Taxonomy (GTDB): domain Bacteria; phylum Pseudomonadota; class Gammaproteobacteria; order Burkholderiales; family Burkholderiaceae_C; genus Rubrivivax. Next base: position 775 of record DAORHX010000281.1, on the reverse strand, counting down.
GCCCCGGGCCGCTGTACGACATGCTGGCTGCGCCGCTGGTCGCCAACCTGCCGAGCGGCGCGACGCTGATTGCCACCAACGTCATCTCGCCGTTCCTCGTGCCGCTGAAGATCACGCTGCTCGCCGCCTTCCTGGTTGCGCTGCCGGTGGTGCTGTATCAGGTGTGGGCCTTCGTCGCGCCGGGGCTGTACAGCCACGAGAAGAAGATGGTGCTGCCGCTGGTGGTGTCCAGTACGGTGCTGTTCTTCCTCGGCGTGGCGTTCTGCTACTTCTTCGTCTTCGGCCAGGTGTTCCGCTTCATCCAGAGCTTCGCGCCGAAGAGCATCACCGCCGCGCCCGACATCGAGGCCTACCTGAGCTTCGTGATGACGATGTTCATCGCCTTCGGCGCCGCGTTCGAGGTGCCGGTGGCGGTGGTCGTGCTGGCGCGGCTGGGCGTGGTGACGATCGAGCAGCTGAAGAAGTGGCGCGGCTACTTCATCGTCGGGGCGTTCGTCGTATCGGCCATCATCACGCCGCCGGACGTGGTGTCGCAGCTGGCGCTGGCGATCCCGATGTGCCTGCTGTATGAATTCGGCATCTGGTCGGCCAGGCTGTTCATCAAGCACACGCAGGCGCCCGAGGGCGAGGGCCGCACCAAGGCCGACGGCGCCGCATAGCCGGCGCGGCGGCCGCTATTCGGCGCTGCGCCGCGTCTGCACGGGGCGCTGCGCCACCGTCAGGTTCAGCTGCAGCGGCTGCGCGCCGCGCTGCACCGTCACCTGGGCCACGGAGC
>DAORHX010000280.1:0-5205 GCA_035438245.1 Rubrivivax sp. | reverse complement strand
CTTCGTCCTGGCTGCCCGGCTTCGAGCCGGAGCCTGCCGCGGCCTTCGCGCCGCCCATGCCACCTGTTCCTCCCGATCCGCCACTCGACGATGAGCCGGACGACGAGGAACACGAACCCCAACGGTCGCCGCCCCCGTGGCGGCCGAGCGAACCGCCTGCGCCTGCCGCCCGGCGGCCCAGCTGGCCTCGGCTGCCGCTCGCCGGCCTCGGCATCCCCAGCGGCGCGGTCGCGAAGTTCGAAGCCAACCTGGCCGCGATCGACACGCTGCGTCGGCTCGAAACGACGGACCGTGCACCGGACAATGACGCGCGCGGCAAGCTGCTGCGCTACACCGGCTGGGGTGGTCTGCCTGCGAGCTTCAACCTCGAGGCGCCGGAGCCGGCCTCGGCACGCCGTGCCGCGCGACTGCGCGACACCCTCGCCGACGACGACTACACTTCGGCGCGCGCGTCGGTGAACAACAGCCACTACACCCCGGTCTTCGTGATCGAGGCGATGTGGCAGGCGGTCCAGGGCTTTGGATTCACCGGCGGCCGCGTGCTCGAACCCGGCGCCGGCATCGGCCACTTCATCGGCGCGATGCCGGCGGCACTGGTCGGGCTTTGCCAGGTCACAGCCGTCGAGATCGACCGGCTTTCGGGGCGGATGCTGCAGGCGCTGTACGGCGCCGGCGGCGTGGACGTGCGCATCGGCGCGTTCGAGAAGACGCCCCTGCCCGACGGCTGGTACGACCTGGCCATCGGCAACGTGCCCTTCGGCGCCTACCAGGTGGCCGATTCCAGCAATCGGCCGTATGGGCGCTTCAGCATCCACAACCATTTCCTCGGCCGCACGCTCGACCTGCTGCGGCCCGGCGGGCTGGCTTGTTTCATCACCAGCAGCCACACGATGGATGCCTGGGACGACACCGTGCGGCGCTACCTCGCGTCGCAGGCGGTGCTGCTGGGCGCGATCCGGCTGCCACGCGGCGCCTTCGCAGAGATCGCGTCCACCGACGTACAGGCCGACATCCTGTTCCTGCGCAAGCGCACGCAGGGCGAGACCGACGAAAAGCCCTGGCTGGATCTGAGTATGGTGCCCGAGTCGCTGCGTGATCCGCGCTGTGGTGAACGCTACTTGCAGATCAACCAGTGGTACGCGGCGCATCCCGAGTTCTGCATCGGCCGCATCCGGCAGGAAAGCAACGGCCACGAGCCGGTGCCCACCGCCGTGTTCGATGGCCAGCTCGCCGACGAGCTGCCACGGCGCGTCGATCTGCTGCCGCGGGCCGTGTACGAAGCCGCCGTGCGCGGGCCCTCGCTGGCAGCGCGCCAGGGCGTGAGCGCATCCGCCGGCGCGCGGCCCGGAAGCCATCATCTGCACCGCGGCCGTGTACATCGCGTCGAGGATGGCCTGCTGGCCGACATCCACGACCGGCTGAACGCCACGCAGCGCGCCCGCATCGCGGGACTGTGTGCGATCCGCGATCACGCGCGCGCACTGCTCGACCTGCAGCTGGCTGACGCCGATGACAGCCGGCAGCGCCAGGAGCGGGCCCTGCTGAACGGCAGCTACGACCGCTATGTCGCCCGCTTCGGTTGCCTGTCGAGCCGGGCCAACGCGCTGGCGTTCCGGCGCGACCCCGACTACCCGCTGCTGTTGTCGCTGGAGCACTACGACGAGGAAGCCGAGACCGCCGCCAAGGCAGCCCTGTTCAGCCGCAAGACGCTGACGAGGATCGTCGAGCCCGAGGCTGCCGCCGAACCCGAGGAGGCACTCGCCGCTTCGGTGCAGTGGCGGGGGCGGGTCGATCCGGAGTGGATGGGCAGGCTGGTGTTGGCAGCGCCGGACGCGGTGCTTGGAACCCTGTCCAACCGGGGTCTGGTGTTCCTGGACCCCGAGGACGGTTTGTGGAAGACCGCCGACGAGTATCTGTCCGGCGAGGTCAAGACCAAGCTCAGGCAGGCGCTGGCAGCCGGCGCGGACTTTGCACGCAACGTCGCGGCCCTGGAACGGGTCCAGCCCGAGGATCTGCCGCCGGCATCGATCGAACCGCGCCTGGGCGCCGTGTGGATCCCGGCCGGCGACGTCGAAGACTTCCTTCGGCAGGTGCTGGAGCAGAAGGACTGCGAGGTGGGCTACTCGGCGCAGGCCGGGGCCTGGTCGGTGCGCTACCCCGAATGGAGCGTACGCCAGAACGTCAAGGTGACCCAGGAGTTCGGCACCGCGCGACTGAACGCGATCGAACTCGTGCAATGCGCCCTGAACGTACAGGTGCCGACGGTCCGCGATCCGGACCCGGCGAGCGACCGCAGCGTCGTCAACCCCGACGAGACGCTAGCGGCGCGCGAGAAGCTGGCGCTGATCAAGGAGCGTTTCGCGGCCTGGGCCTTTGACGATCCGCAGCGCCGCGAGCGGCTGTGCCGGACCTACAACGACCTGTTCAACGCCACGCGGCCGCGACAGTTCGACGGTTCGCACCTGAAGCTGCCGGGGTTGTCGCGCTGCTACGCGCTGCACGCGCACCAGCGGGACGCCGTGTGGCGCATCGTGCAGTCCGGCAACACCGGGCTGTTCCACGTCGTCGGCGCCGGCAAGACCGCGGTCTGCGCGATCGCCGGCATGGAGCTGCGGCGCCTCGGCCTCGCGGCCAAGCCTTGCCACGTGGTGCCGAACCACATGCTGGCGCAGTACACGGCCGAGTTTGCGCGGCTGTACCCGAATGCCGCCGTGCTGATGGCGGGCAAGGAAGACCTGGAGGGCGACCGCCGGCGCGAGCTGGTGTCGCGCATCGCCACGGGCGACTGGGACGCGGTGGTCATCACGCACTCGAGCTTCGAGCGCATCCGCATGTCGCCGGCATTCACTGAAACCTTCATCAAGGAGATCGTCATGGAAATCGAGATGGCAGTGCGCGCCGAGCGGCGCAACGACCGGGGCAACCGGATCGTCAAGCAGCTCGAAGCGATGAAGAAGAACTGGACGGTGCGGCTGGAAAGGCTGCTGGCCGACGCGAAGAAGGACGACCTGCTGAGCTGGGAACAGCTCGGCATCGACACGCTCTTCGTAGACGAAGCCCACCTGTTCAAGAACCTGTACCGGTTCACGAAGATGACGCGGATCGCCGGCCTGCCGCTGGCGAACTCGGAGCGGGCCTTCGACCTGTTCCTGAAGACGCGCTACACGATGCGTCTTCATGAGAACGCGCACGGCGGCGCGCAGCGCGGCGTGGTCTTCGCCACCGCCACGCCGGTGGCCAACACGATGGCCGAGGTGCACACGATGATGCGCTACCTGCAGCCCAGAAGGCTGGAGGCGCTCGGGCTGCAGCAGTTCGACGCCTGGGCCGCCACCTTCGGCGAGAGCGTCACGGCGCTGGAGATCGCGCCCGACGGCAGCGGCTACCGCATGAACACGCGTTTTGCGCGCTTCATCAACGTGCCCGAGCTGATGGCGGTGTTCGGCGAGGTGGCCGACATCCGCACCGCGCAGATGCTGCAGCTGCCGGTGCCGGCGCTGCGTGGCGGCAAGCCGCGCATCGTGGCCTGTCCGGCCAGCTCTGCCTTGAAGGCCTACGTGCGCACGCTGGTCGAGCGCGCCGAGGCCATCCGCATGGGTCGCGTCAAGCCGCAGGAAGACAACATGCTCGCCGTGACCACCGACGGTCGCAAGGCCGCGCTGGACTTCCGGCTGGTGGCACCCGCGGCGCGCTTCGATGCACAGGGCAAGGTGGCAGCGTGTGTGAAGGAACTGCTGGCGGTGCGTGAACGCACCGAGGCCTTGCGCGGCGCGCAGCTCGTGTTCTGCGACCTGTCATCGCCGAAGGAGGGCAAGGCTTTCAGCGTCTACGACGACCTGAAAGAGCGGCTGATCGACGCCGGCGTGCCGGCGCAGGAAATCGCGTTCGTGCACGACGCCGAGACCGACGCACAGAAGGCCACGCTGTTCAAGGCCGTGCGCGACGGCCGGGTTCGGGTGCTGCTGGGATCGACGGCCAAGATGGGCATCGGCACCAACGTGCAGACCCGGCTGGCGGCGCTGCACCACCTGGACGCGCCCTGGCGGCCCTGCGACGTGGAACAGCGTGAAGGGCGCATCCTGCGCCAGGGCAACGAGTGCGAGGACGTGGAGATCTTCCGCTACGTCACCGAAGGCAGCTTCGACAGCTACATGTGGCAGGCGCTCGAAACCAAAGCGCGCTTCATTGCGCAGGTGATGAGCGGCGACAAGGGCCTGCGTTCGATCGAGGACGTGGAACTGGCGGCACTGTCGTATGCCGAAGTGAAGGCGCTGGCCTCGGGCAACCCGCTCGTCATCGAGAAGGCCGGCGTCGACGCTGAAGTGGCCAAGCTGTCGACGCTGTTCTCGGTGTGGCGCAACCAGCGCTACACCAACGAGAGCGAGGTGGCCCGGCTGCCGATGCTGATCGAGTCGCTGGAGCGGAAGCTGGCAGGAGTCGAACAGGACTGCCAGAGTGCCGAGCCCGCGTCAGCGAGCGACGTGCGCCTCGAGCTGGCCGGGCAGGTGCTGCTCGGCGCGGAAGCCGCCGGAGAAGGACTGCGCCAACTGGTGCGCGCGGCGAAGGCAGCGCGAGGGACCGTCGACCAGCATGTTGGCCGGTTCGGAGGCTTCGACCTCGGGCTGCGCGCCGGGCATGGCGATGCCGTACCGAGCCTGTACCTCGAAGGGCACTGCCGCTACGAGGCGGAGGCGTACCAGAGCGCACAGGGGCTGGCGACGGCGCTGCTTGTGGCCCTGGCCTCAGTATCCGAACAGCGCGATGCCCTTCGCCAGCAACTGGCGGCGCGCGCCAAACGCATGGTCGATCTCCGCATCGAGCTCGAACGCCCGTTCGAGCACGCGGATCGCCTGGCGGATCTGCTCGCCCGGCAGCGTCGGCTGGAGCATCAGCTCGACCTTGACAAGGACACGGCGGGCGCTGACCGAATGGACGCCGACGACACGAAGCTGGCGGCGTAGCCGCGGCTTTTCGCCCCTCCCCCGCTACTGTGGGGAGGGGCGTGTCTTTTCATGCCGGCTTTGGTGCCTGGGTCGCGCGGATGATTTCAAGCCTCACCTCGGTCATGAGATTGATTCGACACCCGCGAGCCAGGGGCCGCTGTGTTGAGTTCACCGGTCGTCGAATGCGGCGCCGCCGCCGGCCGGACCCGACCCCTATGCGCATGTCCCAACTATGCGCAGGTAGTTCGATGTTGATGCTGCC
>DAORHX010000279.1:0-5222 GCA_035438245.1 Rubrivivax sp. | reverse complement strand
GAACGGGAAGTCGAAGGCGCCGAGCCACTCGCCCGGTTCCGCCAGCCGCGCCGCGAATTCGGCCAGCGACGGCAGCGCATCGATGCGCTGCAGCCGCAGCGCGTCGCCGCGACGCTGGCCGTAGGCCAGCGTGACCGGCTTGCGCCGCGTCGGCGCGCAGCTGAAATCGACGCCCAGCAGCCAGCGCGGGTCGGAATGCATCCCGGCATTGTGGGTGGCGGCGCTACAGTTCCGGCGATGAACGCGAACCCGGTCCTGGTCGAAGCCTGGCGCGGCGGCAGCGTCGAGTCGTCGCACCGCGGCGCGCTGGCGGTGGTCGACGCGCACGGCACGCCGCTGCTGGCGCTCGGCGACACCACGCGGCCGGTGTTTCCGCGCTCCGCCGTCAAGCTGCTGCAGGCGCTGCCGCTGGTGGCCAGCGGCGCGGCCGATGCGCTGCAGCTGAGCGACGACGAACTGGCGCTGGCCTGCGCATCGCACAACGGCGAGCCGGCGCACGTGGCCGCCGCCGCCGGCATGCTGGCCAAGGCCGGGGCGGACCCGAGCATCCTCGAATGCGGCGCCCACTGGCCCTACCGCGAGACCTTTCAGCGCGAGATGGCGGCACGCGGCGAAACCCCGACCGCGCTGCACAACAACTGCTCGGGCAAGCATGCCGGCTTCATCTGCCTGGCCTGCCACCGGGCCGGCGGCCGCGCGCTGGCCGACTACGCCAAGGGCTACGTGCGCGGCGACCACCCGGTGATGCGCGAAGTGACGCGTGCGCTGCAGGCGACCACCGGCTGGGATCTGTCGACCACGCCGCAGGGCACCGACGGCTGCTCGATCCCCACCTTCGCCGTTCCGCTGCAGCACCTGGCGCATGCTTTTGCGCGCGTGGCCACCGGCGTCGGCCTGGGCAACGATGAAGCGCATGCAGCGCGGCGCCTGCGCCGGGCGATGGCGAAAGCGCCGTTCATGGTCGGCGGCAGCGAACGCTTCGACACGCGCGTGATGCAGCGCCTGGGCGAACGCGTGTGCTGCAAGGTCGGCGCCGAAGGTGTGTACTGCGCGGCGCTGCCGCAGCAGGGCCTGGGCGTGGCGGTGAAGGTCGACGACGGCAACAACGCACGCGCCGCCGAGGTGGTGATGGCCGCGCTGATCGAATGCTTCGTCACGCTCGATGCCGACGAGGCCGCCTGGATGCGCACGCTCAGCGACGTCGAACTGCGCAACTGGAACGGTCTGGCGGTCGGCCGCCTGCGTGCAAGCGCGCTGCTGCGCGCCCCCGGGCCTGCGGCCTGAGCGAAAGCTCCCCTGTCGTTGCGCCGACGCCTTCTTGTGTCGGGGTCGAATTCAACCGGGCGGGGCGCGATCGCGCGCCGCCGGCAACCGCCGGCCGCGCGCTACAGCGCCCGTCCGAAGCGCTGCAAGACCTCGGGCAGCGCGTGGCGCATGTGCATCGACAGCCCGAGCGCCGCCATGTGATGGTCGTTGCGCCCGAGGATGGTCTGCGACAGCGGCAGGAAGACGTCTTCCTCGAAGCGCGCATGCGCCTGGTAGGCCTTGACCAGCGCCTCGATGTCGGCGGGGTCCACGTCGCTGTCGCGGCCCTTGGCCACCGCTTTCAGCTGGGGCTCCAGCTTGCTCCACGCCGCCTCGACCTGCCGATGCTCGGCGGTCAGCGCATCGACCAACTGCTGCACGCGCTGGCGTTCGTCGCCCTTCTGCGCGCTGGCCAGCACCGCGGGGAAGAGTTCCTTCTCCTCCTCGGCATGGTGCTCGAACACCGCGGCGCGGAAGAAGGCGACGGTGTCGGCCGCGATGCGCCGCGCGCGCGCCGCCGGTTCCAGCAGCGCCGGCAGGCTGCCCAGCGATTGCAGATGACCGAGGATGCCGGCATGGCATTGCGAAAAGTCTTCGATCGGGGTGGTGCTCATCTCGGTTCCAGCCTGGGTGTGCAGTGCAACATCCTAGGCCTGAGAGGTGAGAAGGGATTTGCGCGCGGTCAATGCTGCGCCGCGGCCTGCACGGCGGCGGCACCCCCGCCGTTCAGGCCGCTTCCATCGCCGCCTGCGCGGCGCGCACCTCGACGCGCACCTGTTCGGTCAGCTCGGCCTTCAGCTCGGCGAATTCCGGCGTGGCCTCGAGGCCCCGACCGGGCGGTGCCCTGCGCTGCGATGATCGACAGCTTCGCGCCGTAGACAGGCAGCGCCGCCCGTTCGGGCTGCAGCCCTCGCCGGCGCGCTGCGTCTAGAACAGCCGGCTCACGAAGGACAGCAGCAGCGTGCTCAGAACCACCTGCATGCCCAGGGCCAGCCCGGCATAGGCCCCCGCGTCGGCATGGACCTGCATGGCGCGCGCGGCGCCGATGCCATGCGAGGCGGTGCCGAGTGCAAAGCCCCGAATCTCGGGCTCCGTCACACGCAAAGCATCGAACAGGTACCTGGCGCCCAGCGCGCCGACCAGCCCCGTCAGCACGGCAAACACCGCCGCCAAGGCCGGAATGCCGCCCAACTGCTCGGCGATGCCCATCGCGACCGGCGCCGTCACCGACTTCGGCGCCAGCGAGCGCAACAACTCGGACGGCAGGCCCGTCGCCCAGCCCAGCGCCACCGCGCTGCCCGCGGCCACGCTGCCGCCGAACAGCGACGCCAGCAGCAACGCGGCGGCGCGTCGACGCAGTTGGGCGCGGCGCTGCCACAGCGGCCAGGCCAGGGCCACGACCGCAGGACCGAGCAGGAAATGGATGAACTGCGCGCCCGAGAAGTAGGCCGGATAGGGCGTGCGGGTGATGATCAGCAGGGCCACCAGCGCCAAGACGGTCCACAACACCGGGTTGGCCCAAGGGGCCTGCTGCAGGCGAACGTGAATGGCACAGACCACGACGTAGGTGACGAGCGTCGCGGTCAAGCCGAACAGCGGCGTCGCCGACAGGTAGACCCACAGGTCGACGAACTTCTCCATGAACGCTCAGGCCGCGCGGCGCCACAGGTGCCGCAGCAGCACGGCCGTTGCGGCGATGCCCAGCAGCGTGGACAGCACCACCACCACGGCCAGCCGCACGCCGTACTGCGACAGCAGCGACAGATGGGTCATCACGCCGACGCCGACCGGCACGAACAGCAAGGACAGGTGCGCCAGCAGCGCATTCGCCGCCGCCTCGACGGGCCCGCGCACGAGCTCGAAGTTCAGCGCCGGCAGCATCAGCAGCATGCCGAGGACGGGGCCGGGCAGCCCGAGCCCCAGCGCCTTGGCGAGCAACTCGCCCACCGACTGGCAAAGCAGCAACCAGGCGAATCCACGCAGTACGTCCATGCCGGGCTCCAAGTTCGACCGCGGCCATTGTGCGGCGTGCATCGGGCGCGGTGCTTACATGCGGGTGTCGGACTTGGCGCCGCCGCTGAGGTCGTCGACCCTCTCGGGTGTGATGTCGGCGTAGCGCAGCAGCGCGCCACCCCCATTGCGCGACATTGCGCGATGAAGCGCTGCGCGTCGGCCTCTTGCGCGAAGCTGGCGAGCGTCGGGCCCGCGCACCGCATGACGGGCAGAACCCGCGCCGCTTGGCAAGCTGAACGCCAGCAGCTTGTCGCGGCCGCAGTCGCCGCACTGCAGCCTCAGGAAGCCGTCAGCCAGGATGCCGCACTCGAGGAAGGCGTCGAACTCGTCCTTGATGAAGCGCGGCAGTTCCGCACCGGTGCTGGCCTCGGTGTGCGCGATGAAGCTGGCCGCGTGCTGCTGCACCAGGCGGCACAGCGTGGTCTGCTCGGCGCGGTGGCGCTCGTAGTAGAGCGGGGAGCCATCGGGCGCCCGCTGTGGCTGTCGGCCGATGGCTTGCACGACGGGCTCCCGCGGCCGTAAGCCCGCACGGTCTCGAGCCGTGCGCCGCGCATCAATCGCCCTGAGGCAGGTGCGTCGGCAGGGTGAGCCGACCGCCGCGCATCGAAGGTCTGCGAAGCGGCGAGAGCGGCACGCGCGCGGCCGCTCAGGCCGCTTCCATCGCCGCCTGTGCGGCGCGCACCTCGACGCGCACCTGTTCGGTCAGCTCGGCCTTCAGCTCGGCGAATTCCGGCGTGGTCTTCACGGTGTAGTTGCGCGGGTGCGCGATCGGTACCTCGCGGTCGAGCTTGATGCGCCCGGGCCGCGCGCTCATGACGATGACGCGGCTGCCCATGAACACGGCTTCGTCGATGTCGTGGGTGACGAACAGCACCGTCTTGCGCTGCTCCTCCCAGATGCCCAGCAGCAGCTCCTGCATCAGCTCGCGCGTCTGGTGGTCGAGCGCGCCGAAGGGCTCGTCCATCAGCAGCATGCGCGGGTCGTTGGCCAGCGCGCGCGCGATCGCGGTGCGCTGCTGCATGCCGCCGGACAGCTGCTTCGGATAGTGCTTGTCGAAGCCCTTCAAGCCCACCTTGGCGAGGAAGCCGTGCGCGATCTCGAGCTGCTGCGCGCGCGGCAGGCCGCGCTCGGCCAGGCCGAAGCAGACGTTGTCCAGCACCGTCAGCCACGGGAACAGCGTGTAGCTCTGGAACACCATGCCGCGGTCGGCACCGGGGCCGGCGATGCGCTGGCCGTCGAGCAACACCTCGCCGGCGGTCTGCGTATCGAGCCCGGCGACGATGCGCAGCAGCGTGCTCTTGCCGCAGCCACTCGGCCCGAGGATGGTGATGAAGTCGTTCTCGGCGACGTCGAGGTTCGTCGCCTGCAGCGCCAGCGTGGTGTCGAAACGGCGCTCGACGCCGCGGACCGAGAGGATGTTGGCCATGATGTTCAGCGCCCCAACTGGGCCCAGGGATACAGCCGGCGGTTGACCCATTTGAAGAACAGGTCGCTGACCAGCCCGATCAGGCCGATGACGATGATGCCGAAGATGATCTGGTCGGTGGCCAGCAGCGCCTGGCTGTCGGTGATCATGTGGCCGATGCCGCTACTGGCGCCGATCAGCTCGGCGACGATGACGTAGGTCCAGGCCCAGCCCAGCACCATGCGCAGCTGCTCGGCGATCTCCGGCGCCGCGCCGGGGACCAGCACGCGGCGGATCAGCGACGCGTCCTTCACGCCCAGCGTGTAGGCCGCTTCGACCAGGTCGCGCCGTGTGTTGCCGACCGTCACGCTGATCATCAGGACGAGCGAGAAGAAGCTGCCGATGAAGATCACCGCCAGCTTCTGCGCCTCGCCGATGCCGGCCCACAGGATCAGCAGCGGGATGAAGGCGCTGGCCGGCAGGTAGCGCGCGAAGCTGA
>DAORHX010000278.1:0-5228 GCA_035438245.1 Rubrivivax sp. | reverse complement strand
GCGAACAGGCCCTTGCTGTCGGTGTAGCCGGCCGCATGCGGCAGGTTGCGGATCATGTCCTGCACGATCTCGTCGGGCGGCTCCAGGCCGAACACGGCCAGATTGCCGATGTTCAGCTTGATGATCTTGTGGCCCTCTTCCTCCATCTGCCGCGCCTTGTCGAGCACCGGGCCGCGGATGTCGTAGCACACGTCGTTCAGCTTGCTGGACTTGAGGATCGGCTTCAACGCTGAGGCTCCAGTGGAAAGGACAGGGCCGGATCGGCGGCAGCGGGCTTTGCTGCACCGCAAAACGTACAATTTTAAGCGCACGCACTCGCCGCTATCGCCTCCCCGCCTTGAAGATCCAGCCCGACCACCTCGACGGTGTCAACACGATCACGCGGCTCGACGCTTCGAGCATCTGGGTCGGGCCGCTGCCGTTCGCGCACAGCCTGCTGGTGCCCTGGCAAGGCGAGGTGCAGCGCTGGGCGCCGGCACGCATCGAGCAGCTGCAGCCGCTGCATTTCGAGCAGGCGCTGGCACTGCAACCCGAGCTGGTGATCTTCGGCAGCGGGGCACGGCATCGTTTCGTCTCGGCCGCGTTGCTGCGCTGCCTGATCGAGCGCGGCATCGGCGTCGAAACGATGGACACCGCAGCCGCTTGCCGCACCTACAACGTGCTGGCCAGCGAAGGGCGCGCGGTGCTCGCCGCGCTGCTGCTCGAAACGCCTGCCGGGCCTTGAGCGCTGCGCCGGCGCCGCTGTCGGCGCCATGGCGTGATGTCGCTTGACTTTATAATTCTCGTTTGTGCCGTCCCGGGCCCTGCCTTCGAGAGCCGACCACATGACCCCAGCCGTCAACAAAGCCCTGCCGGAATTCGAAGCCGTCGCCACCAGCGGTGTGAAGTTCACGCCGCAAGCCTTCCTGGGCCGCACGGTGGTGCTGTACTTCTACCCGAAGGACGCGACGCCGGGGTGCACGACCGAGGCGATGCAGTTCCGCGACCGCCACAAGGACTTCGTCAAGGCCGGCGCGGTGGTGTTCGGCGTGTCGCGCGACAACATGAACTCGCACGAGAAGTTCAGGCAGAACCTGGAACTGCCATTCGAATTGATCGCCGACACCGAAGAGAAGCTGTGCCACATGTTCGGCGTGGTGAAGAACAAGATCATGTACGGCAAGAAGGTCAAGGGCATCGAGCGCAGCACCTTCCTCATCGACCCGCAAGGCGTGCTGCGCGCCGAATGGCGCGGTATCAAGGTCGCCGGCCATGTCGACGAGGTACTGAAGGCCGTCAAGCTGCTGAAGAAGGCCGCTTGAACATCATCGCGACGCTGCCCGCGAGTCCGACGCCGGCCCCGTGCCGGCGTTTTTTCTGATCGAAGCGATACCGAATGCCGTTGCCCAAGCCCCCGACCCAGAAAGCCACGCTGCTGTCCGCCGCCGACTTCGATTCACAGGCGGCGCCGCGCCACGAGAAGCGCGCGTCGAAGCCCACCGTCGTCAGCGACGTCGCGCCGGCACCGCTGGAGCTTCGCGACACCCGCCTGGCGGCGACGGTGATGGCACCGGCCAGGGCTGCCGCCAGTCCGCCACCCCTCGCCGCCGCGCCGCGTGCACGCGCCAGGACGCCACGCGGCAGCGGCGCGGCCAAGCTCTTCGTGCTCGACACCAACGTGCTGATGCACGACCCGATGTCGCTGTTCCGCTTCGACGAGCACGACATCTTCCTGCCGATGGTCACGCTGGAGGAACTGGACAACAACAAGAAGGGGCTGAGCGAGGTGGCGCGCAACGCGCGCCAGGTCAGCCGCAACCTGGACGCGCTGGCCTCGTTCACCGATGCCAAGGGCAGTGTCGATGCGCAGGCCGGCATTCCGTTGTCCAAGACCGGCCACAAGGACGCCGGCGGCAAGCTGTTCTTCGAGACCACGCTACTCGATGCCAAGCTGCCCGACGGCCTGCCGCAGGGCAAGGCCGACAACCAGATCCTGGGAGTGGTGCGCGCGCTGCGCGAGCAGCAGCCGGGCCGCGACGTGGTGCTGGTGTCGAAGGACATCAACATGCGCGTCAAGGCACGCGCGCTCGGCCTGCCGGCCGAGGACTACTTCAACGACAAGACGCTGGACGACGGCGACCTGCTCTACACCGGCGTGATGGCGCTGCCGGCCGACTTCTGGGAGCGCCATGGCAAGACCATGGAAAGCTGGAGCCAGGGCGGCCACACCTTCTACCGCATCGCCGGGCCGATGGTGCCGGTGCTGCTGATCAACCAGTTCGTCTTTCTCGAAACGCCCGGTGCTGCGCCGCTGTATGCGCGCGTCACCGAGATCACCGGCAAGACCGCGGTGCTGAAGACGCTGCGCGACTACGGCCACGCGAAGAACGCCGTATGGGGCGTGACCTCGCGCAACCGCGAGCAGAACTTCGCGCTCAACCTGCTGATGGACCCGGAGTGCGACTTCATCACGCTCACCGGCACCGCCGGCTCGGGCAAGACGCTGATGACGCTGGCCGCGGGCCTGAGCCAGGTGCTGGACGAGCGCCGCTACAGCGAGATCATCGTCACCCGCGTCACCGTGCCGGTGGGCGAGGACATCGGCTTCCTGCCCGGCGACGAGCAAGAGAAGATGGGTCCGTGGATGGGCGCGCTCGACGACAACCTGGAAGTGCTGGCGCGCACCGACACGGCGGCCGGCGAATGGGGCCGCGCCGCCACCAACGACCTGGTGCGCAGCAAGATCAAGATCAAGAGCCTGAATTTCATGCGCGGGCGCACCTTCCTGAACAAGTTCGTGCTCATCGACGAAGCGCAGAACCTGTCGCCCAAGCAGATGAAGACGCTGATCACGCGCGCCGGCCCGGGCACCAAGATCGTCTGTCTGGGCAACCTGGCGCAGATCGACACGCCCTACCTCACCGAAGGCAGCTCCGGGTTGACCTATGCGGTCGACCGCTTCAAGGGCTGGCCGCATGGCGGCCACGTGACACTGGCGCGCGGCGAACGTTCGCGGCTGGCGGACTTTGCGTCGGAAGTGCTGTAGGCGTCGTCTAGGCGTCGTCGTTGACTAACTTTCTTGGCTAAGTCAAACTGGGTCTTTGCCGAAGGGCGGGGGCAGCCATGACGACGACGGTCAACATTCACGAAGCCAAGACGCAGCTGTCGCGCCTGCTGGAAGCCGCGACCCGCGGCGAAGAAGTGGTCATCGCGCGCAACGGCGAGCCCGTGGCGCGGCTGGTGCCTTATTCGACCGCGCGGCGCGTGCCCGGTGCGGCACGTGGCCGCGGACTCCTGACGGCCGAGTTCTTCGCGCCGCTGACGGACGAGGCGCTGGCCGATTTCGAAGGCAGGCGTTGAGGCTGCTGCTCGACACCCATGCGCTACTGTGGTGGCTGCTGGACGATGCCGAGCTGCCGGCCAGCGCGCGCCGGCTGATCGAACGCGCCGAGACCGTGCGTGTCAGCGCCGCGTCGATCTGGGAAGTCGCGATCAAGCAGCGCCTGGGCAAGCTGCCGGAACTCGCGCTCGCCGTGGCCGAACTGCCGGCACTGATGCGACAGAGCGGCTTCGTGCCGCTGCCGGTCGACGAGCGCCATGCCGCGGCGGTGGCCTCGCTGCCGCTGCACCATCGCGACCCCTTCGACCATCTGCTGATCGCGCAGGCGCACATCGAACAGCTGACCCTGGTCAGCCGCGATCCCCAATTCGCAGCCTATGGGGTGGCGCTGCGCTGGTGATCCGGCCGCTTCAGACCTCGCGCACGCGCACAAAGCTCGCGAAGCGCGGCACCCCGTCCGCGGTCAGGCCTCGGTAGCTGAACGTGACCCAGCTGCCCTGCGGCGGCGGCGCTTCGCGCTCGGCGTCGCTGAAGCCGGTACCGAGCAGGAATTCGATGCCGCCCTCGCTGCGCACGCGCAGTGCGCCCAGGCGGCCCGCGTGTTTGCCGCGGCCGGCCACATGGCCGATGACCTGCGCCTCCGCATCCTGCAGCGGCTTCAGTTTCAACAGCGCCGGGGCTGCGGCCGCTGTGGTACGGCGCATCAGCCCGGTGCAGCATGAGGCCTTCGCCGCCAGCAGCCACGGTGGTCGCCAGCCGCTGCTGCAAGGCTTGCGCCGAAGGCTGCCGCGACTGCTCCACCGCAGCGAGCTGCGCCCAGCCGCTGTCACGCGCCAGCTCGCGCAGCCTTGCGGCACGCGCGGCGAAGCCGCCCTCGCCGCCCGGCAATTCGAACAGCATGTAGCGCAGGGCCTGCCATCCGGCCGAGTCCGGCGCGGCGCGGCGCACGATGCCCGACAGCGCCTGGAAGCTGCCGCGGCCGAGCCAGAGCTCGCCATCCAGCGGTAGCGCCGGCAGGCGCTTCGTGAACCAAGCCGGCGCCGCGATCGTCGCGCCGCTGCGAAAGCGCAGTTGCTGCCCGTCCCAGAAGGCGCGCACGCCGTCCAGCTTCTCGCTCACCAGCCAGCCGGCCGGGTCGATCGAAGCCGGGGCCTGCTGGGCCAGCAGCAGGGCCGGCGCCTGCGCTGCAGGCCGCGCCTGGCTGCAGAACGGCCAGGCCGCGAGGCTGGCGATGAAGGCGCGGCGGGGGATGTGGCACATGGCGGGCCTCGCAGAATGCAAGGCCCGCAGTCTTCACGCCGCCGCGCGCGCTGCCCATCCCTCCGAGGGCGGGATGCCGCTCCCTCCGGCGGGGGTGTCGCTACTTCGCCGCCACCAGCTCCTTCACCTGCATCAGCGCGCTCGGGTCCTCGATCGTCGTCAGGTCGCCCGGGTCGCGCCCCTCGGCCACCGCCTGCAGCGCACGCCGCAGCAGCTTGCCGGAGCGCGTCTTCGGCAGCGCCGAGACGAACAGCACGCGCGACGGCCGCGCCACCGCGCCGAGCTGGCCGTCCACCACCTTCATGATCTCGCCTTCGAGCTTCATGCGGCCAGCGGCATCGCCCAGGGCGCCCGCATCCTTGGCGATGACGAAGGCCATCGCCACCTGGCCCTTCAGGTTGTCGGCCACGCCGACCACCGCCACCTCGGCCACGTTCGGGTGGCTGGAGATGCTTTCCTCGATCTCGCGCGTGCCCAGGCGGTGGCCGGCGACGTTGATGACGTCGTCGGTGCGGCCGAGGATGAAGTAGTAGCCGTCCTTGTCGCGCACGCCCCAGTCGAAGGTGCTGTACAGCCAGCGGCCGTTCAGCTGCGTCCAGTAGGTCTTGACGAAGCGCGCGTCGTCCTGCCACACGGTCTGCATGCAGCC
>DAORHX010000277.1:0-5249 GCA_035438245.1 Rubrivivax sp. | reverse complement strand
AGGCGGCCTCCAATACGTAGCGTAGCAGCGCTTTCCCCCGCACCCAGCCGCCATCAGCAGCGCGGCGGTCATGCCGAGCGTGGGCTGGTGGCCGACCACCAGCACCGGCTCGCGCCGGTCGGGCCAGCGGGCCAGCGCCAGCAGCGCATCGACGCCGCCACCGGGCCCCAGCGCCTCGCGCGTCTGGAACTTGCGGCCCAGCGCCTGCGCGGTCTGCTGGCAGCGTAGGGCCGGGCTGACGAGCACGCGCGTGCTGTCGGGCAGAAAGCGGTTCAGCCAGTCGGCCATGCGCGCGGCCTGCTTCTGGCCCCTCGACGACAGCTCGCGCTGCAGGTCGAGCACGACGTCGTCGACCGGTTCGCCGGCATCGGCATGGCGCCACAGGATCAGGTCCATCGTGTCTTCTTCAGTCCGGGGTGGAGTGGTAGCGGCGCATCAGCGCCTGCTGTGCGCTGACGCCGTGGTTGCCGACGCGGGTGTACTGGCCGTCCGCCGCCAGCGACCAGGCGTCGAGCGTGTCGTGCAGGTACGGCACCAGGCATTCGTCGATGACACGCTGGCGCAGCGCGCGGTCGCGCACCGGCCAGGCCAGTTCGATGCGGCCGAGCATGTTGCGTGTCATCCAGTCGGCGCTGCTCAGGTACAGCGCCTCGCCATCGTCGCCGTCGCCCCAGCGGAAATACAGCACGCGCGTGTGTTCGAGAAAGCGGCCGACCACCGAGCGCACGCGGATGCGCCCGGTCAGGCCCGGCACACCCGGCGGCAGCATGCAGGCGCCGCGCACGATCAGGTCGATCTTCGCCCCGGCCTGGCCCGCGGCAACCAGCGCGTGGATCAACGCCGGGTCGGTCAGCGCATTGATCTTCGCGACGATGCGCGCCGGCGCGCGCTGCCGCGCCGCCTGCGCCACCTGGTGGATGTGCGCCAGCAGACGCCGGTGCAGCACGAAAGGCGCCGTCACCAGGTGGCGCGGCGCCTTCAGCTTGACCTGGCTGGCGAGTTGCAGGAACACGGCGTCGGCATCGAGCGTCAGCCCGGCGTCGCAGGTGAGGTAGCCGACGTCGGTGTACAGCTCGGCGGTGCGCGGGTTGTAGTTGCCGGTGGACAGGTGCACGTAGCGCTGCAGCTTCTTGCCCTCGCGCCGCGTCACCAGCAGCAGCTTGGCATGCGTCTTCAGGCCGACGATGCCGTACACCACCTGCGCGCCGACCGCCTCCAGCCGCTCGGCCCAGTTGATGTTGGCCTCCTCGTCGAAGCGCGCCTTCAGCTCGACCACGCACATCACGTCCTTGCCGCGGCGTGCCGCCTCGATCAGCAGCTCCATCAGGACCGACTTGGCGCCGGTGCGGTAGATCGTCTGCTTGATCGCCAGCACGTCGGGGTCGTCGACCGCCTCGCGCAGGAACTGCACCACCGGATCGAAGCTCTCGAACGGATGGTGCAGCAGCAGGTCACCCTGGCGCAGCGCGTCGAAGATCGACCTGCCCGGCGGCAGTCGACGCTTCGGCCAGGCCGGCTCGAACGGCGGAAAGCGCAGGTCGTCGGCTGCGGCCTGGTCGACGAGTTCGGTCAGCCGCCCCAGGTTGACCGGGCCGTTGACGCGGAACAGCGCGTCCTCGGACAGGCCGAACTGCGTCAGCAGGAACGACGACAGCGCCTGCGGGCAGGTGTTCACCACCTCGAGCCGGATCGCCTGGCCGTAGTGGCGCGTCGACAGCCCGGTGCGCAGCGCCTGGCGCAGGTTGGTGACCTCGTCCTCGTCGACGTCGAGGTCCGAGTCGCGCGTCACGCGGAACTGCGAGAACGACTCCACCGTGCGCCCCGGGAACAGCTCGGCCAGGTGCGCGCGGATCACGCTGGTCAGCAGCACGTAGGCCTGCTTGCCCGGGCACAGCGCGTCGGGCAGGCGGATGACGCGCGGCAGCGCGCGCGGCACCTTGACGATGGCGATCAGGTTCTCGCGGCCGAAGGCGTCACGCCCGCCGAGACGGCAGATGAAGTTCAGCGACTTGTTGGCCACCTGCGGGAACGGGTGCGACGGGTCCAGCCCCACCGGCACCAGCAGCGGCCGTACCTGCTGCTCGAAGAAGCGCGCCACCCATTTGCGCTGCGCCGCATCGCGCACCGCGTGGTTCAGCACGACCAGCCCGCGCCGCTGCAGCGCCGGCATCAGCTCGTCGTTGAAGACGCGGTACTGCTCGTCGATCAGCGCGTGCGCCGCTGTCACGACCGCACGCACGTCGGCGCTCGACACCGTGGTGTGCGGCGAGCGCGACGCCTCCAGGTAGTCGGCGAAGCGCACCTCGAAGAACTCGTCCAGGTTCGACGAGACGATCGTCAGGTAGCGCAGCCGCTCCAGCAGCGGCACGTCGGCGCGGCGCGCCTGCGCCAGCACGCGGCGGTTGAAGTCCAGGATCGCGCTCTCGCGATTGAGCAGCTTGAGCACCGGGCTGCCGGCCGGCACGGCGGCGGCAACGCCCGCGCCGGCGCTTCGATCTTCGATCATTGGTGGGATTCTAGGTGTCGCGCCGCGCGCGACGCCGTGCCGCGGCCCGATGCCGCCCGAGCCGCCGATGATCGCCCACGCCGATGACAGCCGCGTGACACCGCCCAGAAACGGCAAAGCACCGCCGACCCGGTGGATCGTGCGGTGCCTGGTGCCTTCAGGGGCCGCGCGAGGTGCGGCCCCGGGCTCGCGCGGCGATCAGGCCGCGGCTTCGGCGACGGCGGCGCGGGCCTTGCGCGCGACCGTCGTGGTCTTGCGCACGGCGGCCTTCTTCGTCGCGGCGGCCTTCTTCGCGGTCTTCGCGACGGCCTTCTTCACGGTCTTGGCCTTCGTCGCCACGGCCTTGACGGCCGCCGGCTTGCCGCTGACACGCTTGACCAGCTGGCTCGAGCCTTCCTCGATGCGCACGACGACTTCGCTCACCGCGTTGGCGGCGGGCAGCGCCAGGCGGTTGATCGCCTCCAGCGCGCCGAACTTCGTCGCCTGGTCGAAGCGCTCGGCGTTGGCGGCCATGCGCTCGACGCCCTTGTTCGCCAGATCGACCGCGGTGCCGACCACGCTCTCGGCCCGGTCGCTGCCGATCTGCAGGCCGCGGGCGTAGTAGCCGCTGATGCGCTTTTCGGTGTCGATCAGGTTGCTGCGCAGTTCGTCGCTCAGACGCGCGGCGCCGGTGTTGACGGCCGACGCGAAGCGCTGGTCGACGAAGCCGATCACGCGCTCGCCGCCGACGCGGTAGGCGTTGATCATGTTGATCGCGGTGTTGCCGTAGGACTCGATGACGGCCGCGGCGACGCCGGACAGGTTCTTCTTGCTCATGCGGTGCTCCTTCGTGCTGGATGGGATGACCGCAACTGTGCCGACGATCCGTAGGGGGCGCACCCCAATTCCGCGGCCCGGCCTAGAGCGAGCGCTCTATTCAGAGCAGAGCGCCGGTGGGCTCAATGCGCCTCGTCCCAGTTGGCGCCGACGCCGACGTCGGCGACCAGCGGCACCGACAGCTCGGCCACACCGGCCATCAGCCGCGGCACCGTCTCGCGCGCCCAGTCGAGCTCGGCCTGCGGCACCTCGAACACCAGCTCGTCATGCACCTGCATGACCATGCGCGTCGCGCGCCGTTCGCGCTGCAGCGTGTCGTGCACCGCGACCATCGCCAGCTTGATCAGGTCCGCCGCCGTGCCCTGCATCGGCGCGTTGATCGCCTGGCGCTCGGCGGCGCTGCGCCGCGGGCCGCTGCCGCCCTTGATCTCGGGCAGCACGATGCGCCGGCCGAACAGCGTCTGCACATAGCCGCGCGCGGCCGCGCTGGCCTTGGTCTCGTCCATCCAGCGGCGCACGCCGGAAAAGCGCGCGAAGTAGCGGTCGATGTAGTCGCGCGCGGCCTTCTGCTCGATGCCCAGCGACTGCGCCAGGCCGAACGCGCCCATGCCGTAGATCAGGCCGAAGTTGATGGTCTTCGCGTAGCGCCGCTGCTCGGCGCTGACTTCGGCCGGCTCGGTCGCGAACACCTCGGCGGCGGTGGCGCGGTGGATGTCCTCGCCGGCGGCAAACGCGGCACGCATGCCGGCGTCGCCGCTGATGTGCGCCATCAGCCGCAGCTCGATCTGCGAATAGTCGGCCGACATGATCACGTGGCCCGGCGGCGCGACGAAGGCCTCGCGCACGCGCCGTCCCTCCGGCGTGCGGATCGGGATGTTCTGCAGGTTCGGGTCGTTGCTCGCCAGCCGCCCGGTGACCGCCACCGCCTGCGCGTAGGTGGTGTGCACGCGGCCGGTGGCCGGGTTGACCATCAGCGGCAGCTTGTCGGTGTACGTGCTCTTCAGCTTCGACAGGCCGCGGTGCTCGAGCATGCGCTGCGGCAGCGGATGGTCTGCGGCCAGCTTCTCCAGCACCTCTTCGTCGGTGCTGGGCGCGCCGCTGGCGGTCTTCTTCACCACCGGCAGCCCGAGCTTGCCGAACAGGATCTCGCCGATCTGCTTCGGGCTGCCCAGGTTGAACGGCTGGCCGGCCAGTTCGTAGGCCTGCTGCTCCAGCGCCAGCAGGCGTTCGCCGAGCTCGCGGCTTTGCCGGGCCAGCTGCTGCGCGTCGATCAGCACGCCGTGGCGCTCGATCTGCTGCAGCACGGCCAGCGTCGGCATCTCCAGCCGCTCGTAGACGAAGCTCAAGCCCGCGTCGGCCTCGAGCTGCGGCCACAGCACGCGGTGCACCTGCATCGCCATCTCGCTGTCCTCGCCCGAGTAGCGTGCGGCCTTGTCGACGTCCACCTGCGCGAACGGGATCTGGTGCGCCCCCTTGCCGCACACGTCCTCGTAGCTCAGGCCGCGGCGGCCGAGATGGCGCTCGGCCAGGCTTTCCAGGCCATGCGGCTTGTGCGCCTCGAGCACATAGCTCTGCAGCAGCGTGTCGTGGCGATAGCCGCGCACCTCGATGCCGTGGTTGGCGAAGACATGCAGGTCGTACTTGACGTTCTGCCCGAGCTTGGGCCGCGATGCGTCCTGCAGCCAGGCACGCAGCCGCTGCAGCACCGGCTCGCACGGCAGCTGTTCGGGCGCGCCGG
The DNA here is from genome assembly GCA_035438245.1 of Rubrivivax sp. GTDB lineage: Bacteria > Pseudomonadota > Gammaproteobacteria > Burkholderiales > Burkholderiaceae_C > Rubrivivax. Next base: position 189 of record DAORHX010000277.1, on the reverse strand, counting down.
GGTAGTCGTGCGCCAGCGGCACGTAGGCGGCCGCGTCCGGCTGCGTCGCGAACGACAGGCCGACGATGCGCGCGCGCATCGGATCGAGCGAGTCGGTCTCGGTGTCCAGCGCCACCAGCTCGGCGGACTCGATCTCGCGCAGCCAGTGCTCGAGGCGCGACCAGTCGAGCACCGTCTCGTAGTGGCGCG